>JAIROH010000183.1 GCA_031257595.1 Treponema sp.
GCATAGGCGACAAGGCCATAGCGGGAAACGGCGCCGTAAGTCGGCTTGAGCCCCACTACTCCACAGAACGCCGCGGGCTGACGTACCGAGCCGCCGGTGTCGCTTCCAAGGGCAAAGGGAACCATGCCGGCGGCGACCGCGGCGGCCGAACCGCCGGAGGAACCACCCGGAACCCGGCCCGGATCCCAGGGGTTGTTGGTTCTTTTGATACCCGAATTGTCCGTGGAGGAACCCATGCCGAATTCGTCAAGGTTTGTCTTGCCGATAACTTCGGCCCCGGCGGCCTGGAGTTTCTGCACCGCCGTAGCGGTGTAGGGAGAACGGAGATCGGCGAGGAGTTTTGAGCCGCAGCTTAGGGAAAAGCCTTTGACGGCGATATTGTCCTTTACCGCAAACGGCAGGTCCCGAACAAGGGCGGCGGCTTTTTCGGGAAGGCGCTCTACCGGCGGCAAAACCCGCGACTTTGAAACCGGGGGAGGGTCTTCCTCCTTCCTCAATTCAATAAAAGCGCCGATTTTTTCTTCCCATTCCCTGACGTATAACGGAAAACCTTCGGGTTGTTTATAGGGCATGGGCTGTTTCCTTTGAGACGGTTTTGAAACCGGTTTCGTTATAACACATTGGGGATTACGATAAAAGCGCCGTCCCGGTCGCCGGCGTTGTTGAGCATATCTTCCCTGGGAACCGCCGCGCCGCCCGGAGCTTTATCACCCCGGAAATGGCCGCTTGATACAAGCAGGGCGCCGGCCGCCTGGCCTGCGGCAATCCCGGCGGCCGGACCAGGGACTTCGGTATCGGTATCCGCCCCCTGCATAATGGCGAAAAAGCCAAGCATCTGCTCAAAAGCGGGAAGGGCCGCGGCAAGTTCTTCTTTGTTAATGTTAAGATGGGCCAGTTCGGCGGTTTCTTCAAGTTCCCTCTGATCCATGAAATGATATTTACATATTTTGGTATATTTATGCAATATGGACTGCCGGCACAGCGCCCGGCGAATACCCCCCGGTGGGCACTGTACCGGTTATAGGCGAAGACTGCTGCCGGCTAAAAGAGGATTCTCAAGGATGTATCCGGAGTACATTGCCGGCGCAGCGCTCCGCGCTTTACCTGGTAAACGAAGCTTTAAGGCCGTTGGTTCTTAAAGCGATCCAGTTTCCCCTGGAAGGAACCTCCACATTCAACACATAGTACACGTCTTTGGCGGTCGGATCGTAAATTTGAACTTCGCCGGTATTTCCATCGACAAGAATTTTAAAATGAATGGGATAGGCGAGGTTTTCTTCGGTAAGAAGTCCCGCATAATGGTTCAAATCAAAACTTTGTACAAGATCCATTCGGGAATTGGTATAACTGCGGTATACCTGGGCGCTGAGTCCCCGTGGAATATTCCTGTTGATTGGGCGTTCGTCATAGTTGAGCCACAACAGGTAGGATCTTCCGGCCCCCCATGACGCCCGGTTCAGAGCGGAATCGGCGAAGATATGCAGACCGATGCCCCCATGACCGTCTTCCGCGCCGGATTCGTAACGGGCGTCAAATTCATACAACATCGGGCCGCTCTGGGGAACCCTGATATTAATCTTCGCCAGCCGGGCTCTTGCATCGTTCTGATACAGCCGTTCACCGGACAAAAGCCAGTTCCCCGACGCGAAATGGTATTCCGGTAATTGCGCCTGGGCAAACAGGGATACCGTCACTATTGCCAGTAACAACAAAAAAAAGCTTTTCTTCATGGAAACCCCCTTGCGGTAAAATTATTACGGGACCTCCAAAAACTTCGGTTTTTGGAGGTCTGCCTTTAGCGCCAAGTATAACATGGTTTTTTTCCCATGGGGGATTTTTTTGAAATTTAACCGCAGACCCCGCCGCGAATAAACCATTCAAGCAGCATATAGAGGGCGGTTCCGCCGAATATGCTGATAAGGGCGTTGCGCTTCCAGACATGCAGAACGGCAGTACACAAAGCGGCGGTAGCAACGGGGATAATCGCGACAAAATCCGCCGCCGAAAAACCCTCGGCGGCTTCTTTTACCGGCCCGGCAAGGGAGTTGAAGGCAAGAACCGTCATCGCCACAGGCGGCGCGACCTTTTCAACAAAGCCAAGAAACGCCTTTGCCCCCGCCAGCCCGTTCGCCGGGCCGCCTGCCGTTCCGGATCCGGCAGGGCAGGTCTTCTTTTCATCCTTAAAAAGGATAAACGGAAGAACCCTGCAGAAAAAGATCACGGCGCCCAGTACGACGGTATAGAGCAGGGCGGTTCCGGTATTCAGCATGAATTTCCTCCGGCGCCGCTCCCGTTGTCATGAGGGCCTGCTTTCCCGCCGGCGGCGGGGCCGGAAGCGCCGGCAAATACGGCCGGAGCGATCCTGGTTTCAAAAAGCTGCACGATGCCCAGGCTGATGATCATCGCGGAAAGCAGGGAAAACCGGGAAGAAAACTCTCCGGGCAGGAAAAACACCGCCGCCGCCGCGCATATACCCGAAACAACAAACGGAACCGGCTTTTTTACCCGGATAATTTGCTCTATCATCAGCACAATAAAAAGGGCGGTAAGGGCAAAACCAATTCCTTCGAGCTTCCAGGGAATAAGCGTTCCGGCGAGGGCCCCCATAAGGGTTCCGGCATTCCAGTAAATCTGGTTGAGCAGGGATACAAGAAACATGAAACGATACCGGTCTTTTTCCGCCGCTTCTCCGGTCAGGCCGGACCCGCCGCTTCCCGGAGGAGGCAGTGAAGAAAGCAGGGCGAAGGTTTCATCGGAAAGGGCAAAAATAAGGTAGGGCTTAAAGATCCCGGCGTCCCGGTAACGGCGCAGCATGGAAATGCCGTAGGCCATGTGCCGGGCGTTTACCACAAACTCCAACAGGACGGCCTGGAACAGCGGCGCTCCGGCGGCAAAAACCCCCACGGCTATAAACTGCCCGGCGCCCGCGTACATAACGAGGCTTGTCGCCGCGGCAACGTACCAGGGGTAGCCCGCGTCCGAGACGACAAGGCCGAACGCCGTACCCAGCGTAACATACCCAAGCAGTACCGGAATCGAATACCGGAAAGCGGCGGCAAGGGTTTGAGAAAAAGACGGGGCCGCCCTGTCTGTCAAAGCCTTCTTCATGAAAGTATGTTTTACCAGGCCCTGGGTTTGTTTTGCGGCTCTTCTATGCTGATATTGTCACCCGATTGCCTAATAACATAAAAGCCGTTTTTAAGCGCAAAATCATGAACGTTATCGGGAATTATCGCCGCGGCAACCGCCCCAAAGAGTTTTCGGTCGTCTTCCTGAAAAGTGTCCTGGAATTTCCTGTCGGTCCCCCTAAACCTTCTGTCGGTTTCCTGGAACTTCCTGTCAGTTTCCTGAAACTTTTTGTCGGTTTCCTGGAACATGGCCCAA
The DNA here is from genome assembly GCA_031257595.1 of Treponema sp. Classification (GTDB taxonomy): domain Bacteria; phylum Spirochaetota; class Spirochaetia; order Treponematales; family Breznakiellaceae; genus JAIROH01. The sequence goes on from JAIROH010000183.1 coordinate 3,385, forward strand.
ACCTTTTCAAACGAGAGCCCTTCATATCCGGGCAGGGGA
>JAIROH010000192.1 GCA_031257595.1 Treponema sp.
CTGGAAGAAGGGGAAAAGTCCGGCGCCGTGGAAAGCAGGGAACGGTCGATGGTAGAAGGGGTGCTGTACCTGGGAGACAGGCCCGTCAGCGCGTTCATGACCCACCGATCGGAAATGGAATTTCTTGACATCTCCGCGGGTCCCGAAGAAGTCCGGGAAAAAGTCCTGGCGTTCCGCTCCCAGGGCTTTTTCCCCGTCGTCAGGGAAACCCAGGACAACGTGGCCGGGGTGGTCTCGGTAGAAGACATCCTTATCGCCCTTACGGAAAAAGAGTGGAAGGGCCTTTCCGCGATCATGAAACCCCCTCATTTCATTCCCGAAACGATGGGCGCCCTCAAGGCCTTTGAAGCCTTTGAGCGGGAAGACGAATACTACCTTTGCGTTATGGACGAATACGGCGGATTTGCCGGATCCCTTCGGGTCAGAAATCTCCTCGAAGAGATAGTCGGCGAGCTGGCCGGATCGGCCGCCGAAGAAGAAGCCGTGATCCTTCAAGAAGACGGATCATGGCTCGCCGACGGCAGCGTCAGCGTTGACGAACTTGCCAAAGTCCTGAAACTTGAAAGCCTTGGAGAAAACCACGGCGATTATCATACTCTCGCGGGCTTTATACTCAAGCTTGCCGGGGACATTCCCAAAACCGGCGACAGTTTTAACTGGGGGATTTTCCGCTTCAAGGTGATAGACCGCGACGGCAACCGCATCGACAAGGTTCTTATCAGCAGGGAGAAGTGAAAAACCATTCATTGCATGCGGGATACTCCGCTATGCCTCCGGAACCGGCGCGCAGACCCTGCCGCCGTACAGCTCTTTGGGGAACACGGCAATCCCCAGCTTTTTCTCGATCCGCGCAAGCCGTCTGAGTTCCGCCTCATCGCCGAAACTCGCCATGATCCCCCGCCTGCCCGCCCGCGCCGTGCGGCCCGCCCGGTGAATGTAGGTTTCTTCGCCTTCGGGTATGTCCAGGGCGACAATGTGGCTTACCCCTTCAATGTCGAGCCCGCGGGCCGCGAGATCGCTTGAGACAAGGATCGTTATGTTTCCCTTTCTAAAACCGTCTATCGCGGCTTTGCGATCTTTCTTGTCCATATCGCCCCATAGACCGGCGGCGGCAAGATGGCGGAACTGGAGCCGGGAAACGATACGCCCCACCTGTCCCGCCCTCGACGTAAACACCAAAACCTTGGACGGTTTGGCCGCGGCGATAAACGAACGGAGCAGATCGACTTTTTCCCGTTCTTCGGCGAAGAACGCCCAGTGTTCTATATTTTTCTTTAGTATGTCGTTTTCTTTCTGGGTGATGATCTCCCAGCGGCCGTCCGGGGCGGCGGAAAAAAGCCGTTCCCTGTTTTTTGCGGAAAACGTAGCCGAACAGGCGATGAACCGGCGCTCCGGGGGAGACGCCGGAACCTTTGCGCCGGCCGGTGTTCCCCCGGAGAGCCGGCACAGTTCGGCGGTTTCGGGGAAAAGCTCATCCGCCATAAGCCTGTCCCCCTCGTCAAGCACAAGGTAACGCAGCGCCTTAAACGAAAGCTTTTTCATCCGCACAAGCTGCAGGACCCTGGCGGGGTTTCCCACAACCGCCACGGGCTTGAGTTTTTTCAGGGAATCAATTTGCCTGTTAAGGGGCGTCTGACCGATCAGCAGCTCCGAACGCGGGACAGGCCCGCTACCGTTAAAGGCGGCCGGCAGCAGCGCGTCAAATTCTTTCTTTATTTGGGAGGCAAGCTCGTAGGTCGGGGCAAGAACAACTATCTCCGGCCCGCCGACGGGGCTTTCCGCGGGAATTCGGGTTATCTTCTGCAGCAGGGGCAGCGCGTACGCAAGGGTCTTGCCCGTACCGGTGGGGGAACTGAACAAAAGATGCGGAAAGCCGACCACGGACCCCGCGCCCGGTTCGTCCGAAAGTTCCGTTCCCGGCGCGGAACTTTCGGGACGATTCCCGGCAAGCAGCGCGGGAATAACAAGCCGCTGGATTTCCGACGGCTCTTTTATGTTTCGTGCGGCAAGAGATTGAACAAGCTCCGCCTTTATTCCAAGTTCGGTAAACGTCATTGTATGCCCTTCATTGTCTCCGGGGCCTCCCGGTAAATGTCCAGGAGTTTTCCGGTAAGGCTCTCTATGGTCCAGGCCTGGGCGTGGCGGCGGGCTTCTTCGGATTTTTTCCGGTACAGTTCCCGATCGCCAAGAAGATCCAAAACCCGGTCCCGGAATTCGGCGCTGTCGTTTTTCACCATAAAACCGCCGTTGTCGCCGCCCATCACCTGAACCGTACCGAGCGCGCCGATGGCAACGACGGGAATCCCCGACAGCATAGCCTCAACGGTCACCAGTCCCTGGGTCTCGGTCAGCGAGGGCAGAAGAAAAACGTGCGAGATTCCGTAAACCAGGGATAATTCCGCCCGTTCAAGGTACCCGGTAAAAACGCAGGACTCCCCGACGCCGTACTGTTTCGCCTCGTCCCTAAAATAATCAAGATAAGGCCCGTTGCCGGCAATGACCAGCGCCAAATCGGAATGTTTGGCAAGCAGTTCGGGAAAGAGTTTAATGATAAAGCTGATGTTTTTTTCCTTTGAAACCCTGCCGGCAAAGAGGAGCAGACGTTTTCCGTTTATCACGGGGTACTTTTTTTCCATCGCGGTTCTGAATTCGGCAAGCTCTTTTTCACTGTGATCGAACAGGGCCGGATCGGTTCCCGTAGGAAGCCTGCGTATTTCTTTTTTTACCCGGTAGGTTTTTACCATCTCTTCAATTTGGGGAGTCGGCACAATGATAAGGTCGGCCCGTTTTAACAGATATTTCTGTCCTTTCCGTATTACAAAACGAAGCAGTCCTTCGGGCAGGTACGGAAAATAGTTGATCGCGTAATCTTCCCAAATCGTATGAAACGTATACACCGCCGGAACACGGCGTTTTTTCGCGTAGCCAAAACCAAAATCGGCGATAAGAAATTCCGTGTTGATATGGACCAGGTCGGGGGAAAACTCGTCAAGCTCGCGCTCCACCCATCCGCGCTTGCTGAGTTTCGCCGCCCTGTCTTCATCCGAAAAAAAAACCGAACGGGAAGGCACCCGCAGCAGTTTGATTTTTTCCCGGACAGGATCTTCCTTCCCGGTTCCGTTCCCCGTAATGTTGTCTGTCATTGATGGCACAGGATACTCGGAACAGACTATCATCACCTCGTGTCCCGCCCTGACAAGGGCAAGGGAAAAGGTGTCTACCGAAACGGTAACGCCGTTAACCCTGGGCCAGTAGGCATCGGTAAACATCGCAATCTTCATACAACAAAAGTATAGACATCTGGAACAAAATCATCAATCCTGCTACCATTTTGTAATGATACAGATCGGCGTTGTTTTTCTGGCTGTGTTTCTTGCCCTGATGACCGGCATTGGAATTTGGGGGATGAAAAAAACAAAAAACCTCGGGGACTTTTTCCTCGGCGGCAGGACCCTGGGCCCCTGGGTTTCTGCGATTGCCTACGGAACTTCATATTTTTCGGCGGTGATCTTTATCGGCTTTGCCGGTACCCAGGGCTGGCAGTTCGGCCTTAACGCGCTGTGGATAGCCCTGGGAAACGCGATTATCGGCGCGGGAGCGGCCTGGATTGTTCTTGCCCGGCGGACCCGCCGCATGACCCAGAACCTCGACGCGATGACAATGCCCGAATTCCTTCAGGAACGGTACGGCGCGAAACACTTAAAGCCTGTCGCGGCGTCGGTTATTTTCTTTTTCCTTTTGCCGTATTCGGCTTCGGTATTCAAGGGCCTGGGCCACCTTTTCGAGGCGGTCTTCGGCATTCCCTACGACATAGCCCTGCTTGTCATGATAGCCTTTACGGGAGTTTACCTGATCCTCGGCGGCTACTTTGCCATAGCGGTTACCGATTTTGTCCAGGGAATTATCATGTTTGCCGGCGCCGCGGTGATGATCCTTGTGATCTCCGGCAAGGGCGGCGGGGTTATCGAAATGATCGGAAAGGCCGCCGAAGCGTATAACGCGCATATACCGCCCGAAAAACAGCCGGCGATTTTAACGATAGCGAGCCTGGTGTTTATGACGAGTTTCGGCACATGGGGCCTTCCCCAGATGACCCAGAAATTTTACGCGATTAAAAACGAAAAAGTCATTTCCAAGGCGGCGATTGTCACAACGGTTTTCGCGCTGATGATCGGCGTCGCCGCCTACCTTACCGGCGCCTTCAGCCATGTGTTTTTCGATCCCGCTTCGGTTCCCAAAACCGCCTCGGGCGGCATCGCCTACGACATGATCATCCCCGCGCTGCTCACCGGCCAGCTTACCGGCAATCTGCGGATACTGCTCGCCCTTATTCTGCTTCTGGTTCTTTCCGCGTCGATGTCGACCCTTTCCTCGCTCGTGCTGGTTTCTTCCAGTTCCGTCGCGATCGACCTCTACCCTTCCAGGGTGGACGCCAAAACGGGAAAGGATCGTTCCGTCGCGATGATGCGTTTTCTTTCGGCGATCTTCATTGTCATTTCGTATTTTATTTCCCGCTTCCAGATCAGCATTATCGTCTACCTTATGTCGCTGAGCTGGGGAGTCGTGTCGGGGGCTTTTGCCGCTCCGTACATACTGGGCCTGTATTCAAAGCGGGTTACCAAGGCGGGGGCCTACGCGGGGCTGCTCGCCGGCATGACAACGATGATAGTTTTGTTTTTTGTCCTTGGCTCTTCCCAATCCCCGCTTGCCGCGTCAATCGCCATACTGGTTCCATTTATCGTGGTTCCATCTGTATCGGCCTTTACCCAGCCGCCGGAAAAAGAACTGCTGGACAGGGCCTTTGACGGAGCGTAGCCGGTTATCCAGATAACTTTTAGGCTTTCACTTCTCCGAAGAGGCCGTCCCGGTAGGCGCCAATGTATTCTATACACATCTCGTCATAGCCCAGCAGGGCTTCGGCGGCGTAGATAAGGGCCAGCATGTCCTCATTGGTAGGGTCGATGATGGCGCTGTCCATGCCCGCGCCCATACACAGGATGATGAAGCTCCGGTTGATAAATTTTCGCATGGGAAGCTGAAAGGAAATATTGCTGGCCCCTGAGGTGATGTGTACGCCGGGGCAAATTTTCTTCACTTCCGTGATGGTTTTGGTGATGTTGGCGATCCCTTCTTCCGAACTGGCCAGCATTTCCACCACGGGGTCTATAAAGAGGCGTTCGGGGGCGATCTTGTACTGTTCCGC
>JAIROH010000225.1 GCA_031257595.1 Treponema sp.
TTGTTTGACATTATTCGTTTTTCTGATAGACTTTTTAAGTATGAAGGAATTTTCCGGAAAAACCGTTTTCCCCGGCGTTGCCTTTGGAAAAGTTTGCCTGCTGTTTAAACCCGATCTTGGCGTAGATACCGGTCCCGCCGCCGATCCGGATGCCGAGAAAAAGAATTTCCGGGAAGCCATTCAAACAGCCAATAAAGAACTTTCCGTTTTGTTTGAAAAAACAAGCAGCGAAATCGGCGAAGACGAGGCGATGATTGTCGATGTTCAGCGCATGATGCTTCAGGACGCGGATTTTATCGAAACCGTTGACGATTTTATCTGTACCGATTCAAACAAAGCGGCCTATGCCGTTGACAGGGCCGGTAAACAGTTCTTTGATATGTTTTCCTCGCTGGACGACCCTTATATGAAAGCCAGGGCGCCGGACATTGCCGACGTTTCCCGGCGGCTTACCGCGATTCTCCTTGGCCAAAACATCGCCTTTTCGTTGACGGAGCCTTCGATCGTTCTTGCCGACGACCTGACGCCGAGCGACACCCTGAGCCTGGAAAAAAAATATATTCGGGCTTTTGTTACCCGCAAGGGATCGACCAATTCGCATACCGCAATTCTCGCCCGAATCCTTAAAATCCCTTCGATAGTCCAGGCCGATGTTCCGCTGGAAAAGGTCCTTAACGGAAAAGACGCTGTCGTAGACGGCCATACGGGGACGTTCTACGTAGAACCGGATGAGCAAACCAAAATACGGCTTGAAAAACAGCAAAAAGACGATGAAGCCGAAGAGGCGTCTCTTGACGCCTTCCGGGGGCTTCCGACAATTACCAAAGACGGGAAAAAAGTTGAACTTGCGGCCAATATCGGGAGCGTTGAAGATATTGAAGCGGTGCTCGCCAATGACGCCGAAGGAATAGGGCTTTTTCGCAGCGAATTTCTTTATCTGGGAAGAAACAACTATCCGGATGAAGAGGAACAGTTTGAATCGTACCGCAAGGTTGCGGAAGCAATGAAGGGCAAACGGGTAATTATTCGTACCCTTGACATTGGAGCCGATAAACAGGCCGCCTATTTCGGCCTTGAAAAAGAAGAAAACCCCGCGCTCGGCCTGCGCGCGATACGGCTTTGTTTTGAAAGGCTCGAAATGTTTAAAACCCAGCTTCGGGCAATATACCGCGCGTCGGCTTACGGGAAGATCGCGATTATGTTTCCGATGATCGCAAGCCTCTGGGAACTGAAGCATTGCAAGGATCTGGCTGCGGAAGTTCGGGACGGCCTGGTAAAAAAAGGCGTTCCGCTCGGGGATGTTGAACTTGGGATTATGGTCGAAACTCCGGCGGCCGCGATCTGCGCCGGGGAGCTTGCCCAGGAGGCCGACTTTTTCAGCGTGGGAACCAATGACCTTACCCAGTACACCCTGGCAATCGATCGCCAAAACGCCCGCCTGGAACAGTTTTTGGATACTCGCCATCCGGCCCTGAAAAAATTACTTGCCATGATCGCCGAAAGCGCCCACAAAGCGGGCATCTGGGCGGGAATCTGCGGAGAACTCGCGGCGGACAGACAGATGACCGAAACGCTTCTTTCGATGGGTTATGATGAATTATCCATGTCGCCGGGTTTTATACTTGGCATGCGCAAGCGTATCCGTGAAATGGATCTTTCCGGAACAGGTAAGGACAAGGAGCAGCTATGAAGGAATGTAAATACCTTATAAAAGATGAATTGGGGCTTCACGCAAGGCCTGCCGGACTTTTGGTCAAAATGGCGACCAAGTATAAATGCGACATACAGCTTGGAACCCCGGCGAAAATGGCCAACGCCAAACGAATTATCGGGGTTATGGCCCTGACGCTGAAACAGGGTCAGGAAATGACCATGACCTTTTCCGGCGAAGACGAAGAAGATGCGGCCGCGGCGGTTAAGGATTTTTTGAAAGAAAACTCCTTCGAGCCGGTTGACTAATGTTCTGACAAAATCAAATGTCGTAATGGTAGCAAAACCCACGTCGCTGCTTAGTGGGACAGGCGCATGCGCCCGTGCCCTGAACAGGAAGCGCCGGATGCCTTTGCGTTACCACAGGACGGCGGCAACCCCCGTTCGAGCTAGACGGTCGTCACCTTCTCCTACGCAGACTCTGGTCTGCCCATTACCTACGGACGCCGTATGCTCTTCACAGGAGAATTGCCGCCGTCTTATACCAAACAAAGGCATCCGGCAATCTGTCGTTGACGGGCGCATGCGCATATATCACCCCCGGCGACGTGGGTTTTGACGCTATTTGCTCTTTGATTTTGCCAAAACTAATAAGAGTAGACCTTTATCTGTTGAATACGATCTTGTTGAAATCTGTATTTGCCGGAACATTAGTAGACTGTTCTATACAGACCGTATTTATAACGTCCGAAAGCATTTCTATATAACGCTCTCCCTCCCCCATTGCGAATTCGCTGAAAAGCGCCTCGTAGTCCATCGCGTCATAGGCTTCCCTGTCCGCAAGGTAGCCCAAAAGGGCGTTTGCGTATCCGAAAAACACAAGGTTTTCGCGGCGCAGGGCCAGGCTTGAAAAAAGCTCCAGCGGCACACAGAGGATTTTTTGTCCGTTGAGGGTAAGCAGCCCCGTTTCGACAGAAACGTCATCTCCGCGCCGCGGATAACGAGCCTTGATCAGGCTGATTTCCGCCCCCTCGACAAACGATTCGGCCTTGCGGACAAGCCGGGGATCGGCTGTATTTTTTTTTGTTTGTTCCAGATTTTTCCGCATTTCGGCAAGCCTTTGTTCGGCGGCCTCCGGAGCGGGGACTTCCACCCGCGTAAGAGCGACAGAACGGTACTCAAGACGCGCTTCCTCCAGGGCCTCAAATTCGCCGCCCTGCCCGATCGTTTCCGTTATCGCTTTTTGTACCAGGGCGCCGAATCGCTCACACTCGGCGAAACCGCTTTCCTTCCTGGTAAAACGGGTACTCATATCCCCGGCGGAACCGTTGACAAAAAGAACCATGTCGTAAGCGTCAGGATCGACGCTTCCCGGCGATTCCAGCAGGGCCGCGACGGCGCCCGGAAAATCGGCGCTGATAAAGCGGTTGTGGGCGTTTAGTACCGTAGGATGACAGCACAAATTATAGAGAAGTATTTTTTTCCCGTCGGCTTTCAGGAATTCAACAAGAAAAAGGCCGTCGTCACAGGGCGATGCCGGATCATGGCGGTTTGTCGCAAGCCCTTTTACCGAACCGCGGCCGATCCGTATCCTGACCGTGTTCCCCCCGTCCGGGCCGCCTTCTGGGGTTTTCCGGGCATCGGCAACCGCCGCGCCTACCGCGTCAAGACACCTTTCGATCAAAAAACCGGCGACGGTTTGATCATAGGCGCCGTACAGCGGAACCATTTCCCGGTTGATACCGTCCGCCGTGTCCAGCATGCCGCCGAACCCCGAATGGGTGTGAATACAGCACACAAGCAGACTGTCTTTTGAAAGACCAAAACGGCCGATTGCTTCACGCAGACGTTCGACACAACACGCGTCCAGGCAGAGCAGATCCAGCTGGAGCAGCACGAACGGTTTGTCGTCGGAAAGAAACGCGAGCGCGCGGGCATGGAGCCTGTCGTGTATTCCTTCGGAAAACCTGTCTTTGCAGAAATATCCGGCCATCGGAACGGGAAAATCCGGAGTAATGTCCCGTCTTGCGCATCCGAGTTTTATCATATGTTCTCCACAGCCAAGCCCTTGTTTAAAATAAATTTCACGGAGGCCTTTTCCTACAGACAAAAACCAAAACTTATGGTTTTGGTTGAATTAAAGAACATATACTGCCAAAACCCTGGTTGTCACCGACGCCGCCGGGGTACATGGCAGGCACACCTGCAAAAAAGTAGCACGGGGTGGCCGCAAAAACCGGCCTGGGCTTGTCCCGGGGCGGGTTTTACGGACAGGCCCCCCGACTTTTTTGTGTGCCTGCCTCGATAATCGGCGACGTCGGTAACTACGCGATCGAGGGTTTTATCGTATGTTCTTTTTGTCTACCGCAAACACAATCCCCGCGTCCTTCCTTGCCCGGTCCATAAGGCGGGCCGCGTCGAGGGCTTCCGCCAGGGCTTTGTCACAGCGGGAACTGTCGCCGGTTTCAAAATCGGCGATAAAGTCGAGCAATTCATAGTAGAGGACATTGCCGCAGTCCTGTTCGTTGTAATTTTCGGTTCCGGCTTTGGTAACCACCGTAAAACCATCCCGCAAATTGCTGGCGGTGGGCCCGGCGCTGATGTATCCCCTTTCTCCCTGTATCTGTACAAAGTTTTTGCTGTCGCTGTCCTTGGCAGCCACGGCCTCGGCGATAAAATCCCCGTAGCGCATTACCAAAAGACCCGAGGTGTCGATTCCGTTTTCCGCTATGTTGGCAAAGTAGCGTATGTCCTCGGGTACGCCAAAAAGACGCTGTATGAAACAAAGGTTGTAGTAATTAAGATCCATCAGGGCGCCGCCTGAAAACTCGGGGTTAAAAAGGTTTGGGTTTTTCCCGGCCCGGAACGCGTCGTAGCGGCTTGAATACTGGGAAAAATTAAGCTGCACAAAACGAACCTGACCTATAAGGGGGAGTTTTTCCCTAATAAGACGGAAATTGGGAAGGTGAGGCACGGTAAGGGCTTCAAAAAGAAAAAGCCCCTTCTTTTTTGCCAGGGCGATAAGTTCTTCCAGTTCCGCGGCCCGGGACACAAACGGTTTTTCGCAAATTACGCCGCGGCCCGCCTTGAGGACATCCATGGACCACGCGTAGTGGAGGGAATTGGGGGCCGCCACATAGACAAGATCGATATCCCCGTCGTTCAGAAAATCTTCCTTGTCGGAATAGAGTTTTGGTATCCCGTGTTTTTTCGCGAATTCCGTTTCAGGATTTCGCGAATAGGCCGCGACAATTTCGGCTTTGCCGGTTTTTCCCGCGGCCTCAATAAACGTGTCTACAATAAAATTGGTCCCCACGGTTCCTATTTTCATTTTGCTCCCGCCTTGTAATCCGAAATGGTTTCCTTGAAGGTTCTAAGCACCATGCCTTTATTGTAATGGGCGTCAAGGTATTTG
>JAIROH010000245.1 GCA_031257595.1 Treponema sp.
TCGGCGGCCCTGACTATCGCCGTCCCCGGGCAGGCGGGGTTAAACGTATTGCGGATAACGATGGGGATATTTTTCTCCAGGGCGGGCTTTACCGTCGGGGGATGAAGAACCTTCGCCCCGAAATGGGAAAGCTCCATCGCTTCTTCGTAGGAGATTGAATCGATGCGGAACGCGTTCTTTACCAGCTTTGGATCGGCGGTCATAATGCCGTCGACATCGGTCCAGATTTCAAGCTTTTCCGCGTCAAGGGCGGCGCCGTAAAGGGCCGCCGAAAGATCCGACCCGCCGCGGCCCAGCGTCGTGGTCGAGCGGTCTTTTGCCGCACCGACAAATCCCGACGCGACAAAAACCGTTCCCGCTTTGGCCTTTCCCGCCCTTTCCCGAATACGGCGAAACGTTTCGTCCTGGATAACGCGGGCCGCGCCGTAATTGTCGTCGGTGACGATCGTCTCCCTGGAATCAAGATATTCCGCGGCGATTCCTTCGGCCCTGAGCGCCGCGGCGACAAGCGGGGCGGAAAGCCTCTCTCCGAAACTCATAATCCCGTCAAGGCTGCGCTCCGAAAGCTCCCCCAATATGCCGACTCCGTCAAGCATGCGTTCCAGTTCCCCGCAGGTTTCGGTGATGATTCTGTCCACGGCTTTTTTTTCATCGCCCGAAAGGAACGCGGCGCTGATATCCAGATGACGGCGCAATATGCCGGAAACCGGATCCCCGCCGGATCCCGGCCCGCCTTCCGGGGAACAATTTTTCGCGTTTCCGGGCATACGCCGGGCCGCGGCGATAAGCGAATCGGTTATCCCCGACAGGGCGGATACGACCACAAGCGCCACCCTGCCGGAATGTTCGGAATCTTTCAGTATTGAGACGAGGAGGGAAAGAGCCTCTTTTGTGCCTACGGACGTACCGCCGAATTTAACTACCAGCATAACGTCTACAGCTTACAGAAATCTTTAGGCCTGAACAAGACTACCGGAACCTTGCAACGCGGCCGGTAGCAGGAAAGGCGAAAACCGTATATACTTTCCGCATGATTTTAACCAAAGACAGGGTAATGCTTTCCGATGGCGCCGTGGGAACAGAGTTTATGAAGCTGGGGCTTAAACCCGGTGATTCGACGGCGGAATGGAATCTTATAAAGCCGGATTGTGTCCGCGCCGTTGCCGCGTCGTACGCCGAAATCGGCAGCGAAATTGTACTTACCAATACGTTCGGGGCAAACCGGTTCCAGCTTGAACGGCACGGCCTTGCGCAAAAAGCGGGGGAAATCAACAGAGCGGGCGCCATGCTGACCCGCGAAGCCTGCGCCGGCAGGGCCCTTGTTTCCGGCTGCCTTGGCCCTTCGGGAAAGCTCCTTGTTATGGAAGAAGTGACCGAAGAGGCGCTTTACGAAAGTTTTCTGGAACAGGCCGAAACCCAAAAGGAAGGCGGCGCGGATCTGTTTACCGTGATGACAATGACCGACGTCAGTGAAATGGAAATCGCCGTCCGGGCCGCCGTTTCCACAGGGCTTCCGGTAATAGCCTCGATGACCTATGAGTACAAAAACGGCGAATACAGAACCATCATGGGCAACACCCCGGAACAGGCGGTCAAAGCCGCGGCCGCGGCCGGCGCCCGCGCCGTTGGGGCAAACTGCGGATACGGCCTTGACAACTATGTGGAACTTGCCCCGATTTTACGCGGCCTGACGGATCTCCCCGTTTATATAAAGGGAAACGCCGGCCTTCCCGAACTTGTCGACGGCAAATCCGTCTACCGCATGAGCCCGGACGATTTCGTGTCGTATGTCCCGAAGCTGCTGGAAAACGGCGTAACGATAATCGGCGGCTGCTGCGGTACGGGGCCGGACTACATAAAAAAGCTCAAGCCCATAGTCGACGAATGGAACAGCTCGCGGAAGTAGCCCTTTTTTGACTGAACCGGGAAAAGCGTCGCGGAAAAAACCACATCATTATGAATAATAACTGGAAAAAGAACTCCGCTCTGTTTTTGGCCGGACAGGCTTTATCTCTCTTTGGCACGATGCTTGTGCAGTACGCCATATTGTGGCACATAACGCTTAAAAGCCAATCGGGAACGATGATGACTTTTTTTACCGTTGTCGGATTTCTTCCCATGTTCTTCATTTCACCTTTTGCCGGTGTCTGGGCCGACAGGTTTAACCGGAAATATATCATCAATATAGCCGACGGCGCGATAGCCCTGGTCAGTTTATGCGTAGCCGTTTTTCTCATGGCCGGTTTTGATAATTATGTGATTCTATTTTTTTGCGCCTTGGTACGTTCCCTTGGACAGGGGGTACAGCTCCCGGCGGTGGGGGCGTTTATTCCCCAGATTGTTCCCAAAGAACATTTGACCAAAATAAACGGCTTTCAAAGCAGCATTCAGTCTTTTGTCACCCTGGCATCGCCGATGTTAAGCGGCGTGTTGATGACCTTCGCCCCGCTGGAGACGTTGTTTTTTCTGGACGTAGTTACCGCCGCCATCGGCATAAGCATCGTTTTCTTTTTTGTAAAAATTCCGGCAGACGAAAAACGCAAAACAGAAACGCCGCCCCAAAACGGAAGCGTATATTTTCACGATTTGAAAGAAGGGATGAAATACATAGCCGGACATGGTTATGTGTTAAGGATGATTATTATTTCCGCGATATTTCTCTTTTTCTTTGCTCCCGCCGCGTTTTTAACGCCGCTGCAGGTGACAAGAAATTTCGGCAACGAGGTATGGCGGCTTTCCGCAATAGAAATTACGTTTTCCGCGGGAATGATGGCCGGCGGCGTTTTGATAGGAATATGGGGCGGTTTTAAAAACCGCATATATACCATGGCGCTTTCCTGTTCGTTATGCGGTATTTTGTCCATTGGATTGGGACTTGCTCCCCATTTCTGGCAGTATCTTGTTATCATGGCAATAATGGGATTGACCCTGCCGTTGTACAACGCACCGTCCATGGTTTTGCTGCAGACCACCGTAGAACCGGCTTTTATGGGAAGGGTCATTTCGGTTTTCACAATGGTATCCAGTACGATGATGCCCCTGGGCATGGTTGGTTTCGGGCCTGT
>JAIROH010000260.1 GCA_031257595.1 Treponema sp.
ATTTCGGCGCCCAATCCGTCACAGCCCGGATCTCCCAGGACCGTAAAAGAATTAAAATCATCAATCGGGGTAAAACGCTGAGTGATAATCTGAATGCCGTTTTTCATAAAGATGTCTCCCCTTTTTATACACATGGATTTTGGTTTGCGGGTTGAGGAAAAAGCTTTCTTTCCTTACCTGTAAACAATTAGACTTGTTCAATAACCCGGTTGGTTATGTCCCAGCGTCCTTTCGGTTCTTCCGATTCCCCCGCGCGGCCGGAAAATGAAATCAGCGCCGTTTTTCCAGCGTACGAAAAATATACTCCTTGTACTTCTCCGGCTTGAGTTGTGAACAAAGCCTGGCATTGGGCTTTTTGCCGCTGAACCTGTAGCGATCCACCAGTACCGCCCCGTAACCGGGTCCCGGCGTTGCGTCCACTTCGCAGAAATATTCATCACAAACGTCGATACAGTCAGGGAAGAGCGCCGCAGCCATGGCGGCTGGATCGGCCATGTCCAGACAGGGGCGGCCGAAACGTTCCTGATTCAGCTCAAGAAGCCGGCGGTTACAGTCCACCGAAAAACGCCCCAACGGGCCGCTTTCCCTGAGCCGCCTAATATCCGCCTCTTCAAGCATAGCCGCATCCAGGCAGGCGTCCCAGCCCACGAGAAACAGGGGCAGGCCCGATTCAAACACGATCTTTGCCGCCTCCGCGTCCTGCCAAATATTGAATTCCGCGAGTGGGCTTACATTGCCGGCGCCAAGTCCCGCACTCCCCATGATCGCTATGCGCGCCACCCGTTTGAGAGCCCCGGGATCCAGCTTGAAGGCCAGGGCGATATTGGTCAGGGGACCCAATGTTACTATCTCGATGTCTCCGCCGCTGTTCTTTAGGGCTTCAATCATCTTCAATACTCCGTTGCCTTCGGTGACCTTGAGCCGTTTCGGCGCGAAACCACGATCGCCCATGCCGTCTTTCCCGTGTGTCTCATGGGCAAACGCCAGGTCCCGCAGGAGCATGTCCCGGCAGCCCGCGTATACAGGCGGTTCGTAAGACCCGGCCATTTCAATTGTGAGCAGTGTGTTCTGTACCGCCTGTTCCAGAATGACATTCCCTGAGACTACGGTAAAAAAAAGAATTTCATACGAAGGATCATTAAGTGCCATAGCAATGGCCATAGCGTCATCCGAACCACAGTCAGTATCAATGATCAATTTCCGTTTCATATGCCTGTCTCCCCTGGTTAAAGGTTACCGTTCAGCAAAATATCCCCACAACAAGTGATTTTTCTGATGTTTTCTGTTGCATAAAATTAAAAGCTATGATAACATAATACACTTTACAATTATAAGGAAGGGAAATCAATGAGTGACAAGGTAATTGAAAAGCGTTATTCGATCAAAACAGACTTTTCACTGTTTGCCATTTTGATCATTCCTATCGCGGTAGCGGTGAATTTTGTTGGGGGCAATCTGGCCTCACTTCTGAAACTTCCGCTGTATCTGGACACCATCGGAACCATTTTTGCGTCCATGCTTTGCGGTCCCTGGGTAGGCGCCCTTGCCGGGGGACTCACTAATGTGATTAATGGTATTCCCAATCCCGTCAACTTCGCTTTTATCCCGGTTAATGTCATCGTCGGTTTGGTAACAGGCTTTCTGGCCCGGGGCGATATGTTCAGCGTGTGGTGGAAGTGGTTCATTTCTATCATACTCATGACACTGGCGTCCATCATTTCCGCCGCCCCCATCGTGGTACTCATGTTCGGCGGCATAACCGGCGGCGGGACTTCCATTGTCGCCGCGACTCTCATGGCAACGGGAACAAATATCTGGCTGGCGGTTATAGGCAGCGACGGGGTCTTCACCGTAGTGGACAGGGTCATTTCCTTTTTTATTTCCTGGCTGGTTATCAGGGTTATTCCGAACAAGACCCTCATTAAATTTGGTTGTGGTGGAAATTACATCAGGAAAAAGGAAATACAAACACAAAATCCTTCCCCGAATCCTTCAGGATCGGCAGATTCAGAAATAAAGTGAGAGTAAAAAAAAGAGAGCTGTCCGAAAGGCGTGAGCCTGTTCGGACAGTTTTCCGGTACTGCATAGGCCGGACATTTCATTCCTGCGGACAAGATGGTTTCAGCGGCATCTGTTCAGAAACCGCTGGACCATCTGCGGGAAGATTATACGGTTCAGGCACTTGAGGTTGTTCCCAAGCCTTAGGGAAGCACTGGTTTATTCGAAAGCGAATAAATCAGTGCTGCTTTAACGTGATTTTTTCGCGGTTTTTCGTGGAAAAACGAGAAAAATAATAGGGCAACGATGGTTAGCGTCAAGTTAATCAGCGTTGCCCTAGGAGTTTGTTGCGCTTCGCACGTAAAATAGTATAAATATTTATACCTTACAAACTCCGAAAGCATGTCCATTGATCGGGATTTTTTTCATATTTATGCAAAAAATCCACAAGCGCAACAGGCTCCTGGGTATAAGGGCAGGTACCCTTATTTATTATAGGATGATGGGGTTGTTTCACAATGTCGGATTTTGAAATCGATTCACCGGGAATTACCGTGTGGCGGGAAAAATTACAGATTCACAAGAAGAATAACATTCAGGCCCTCTACCCTTCGGTAAAGTTTTTTATTGTATGCCTCTATTCGCTCTGTTCCTTTGTTTTGGGAACAATCAGGATGGATGGATATGCGGTTTACGTGATACTGTGGTTTTTTGTTCTCCCGGTATTCGTGGCGCTTTCGGGCATTTTCTGGGTCTTCTGCCGCGGGTTTATAAAGATCCTCGTTCTTGCGGGGATAATCTTCGGAGTACAGTGTTTTACTGTCAGGGGTGATGTTGTCTGGCAGCTTGGTTTTCTGCGTATTTTCAGACCGGGTCTGGTGACCGGTATTGACCTCGGTTTCTCCGTAATGAATGTGGCGGGGATATTTCTCTGGATGTTCAAAACTACGGAAAACAAAGAGTTGTCCGCCGCCTTAGACAATTCGGGTATGAATCACATAATCACCTATGTTTTCATGTCTTCCCTCCAGATGATCCATGTGCTGGGCCGGAACAGCCGCACGATCATGAATGCCCAGCAGGCCCGGGGGGTGGAAACCCAGGGTAACCTGATGGTCCGGGCCAAGGCTTTTTTCCCGCTGCTTGTTCCCCTGATCCTAGGTTCTATTACCGGGGCGGAAGAGCGGGTGCTTACCCTGGAATCCAAAGGCTTTGATGTAAAGGGGCCGAAAACCCGTATATTTGAATTGGCCCGAAGTCCCTATGACAATCTGGCCAAGGCGATCGCCATAGCGATCACGGCCGCTATACTCGTAATGAGGGTTCTGGTGTGGATACTGTAATAGAATTAAAAAATGTTGGTTACAGCTATCCTCTGACGGATAATCCAGCGATTCAGGATATGTCTTTTTCTCTTGAGCGGGGTGGTTTCTACGGCGTTGTGGGCAAAAACGGTAGCGGCAAAACGACCCTCTGTGCCCTGATCCGGGGTTTTGCCCCGAATTTTTACAAGGGAACCCTTACGGGATCCGTGCTCATCCATGGAAAACCGACAGTGGACTACGAGCCCGGAGAACTTTCCCTGCGTATAGGCTATGTTTTTCAAAATCCCTTTAACCAGATCAGCGGGGTAAAGGATACGGTCTTTGAAGAGGTAGCCTTTGGTCTTGAAAATTTTGGGGTTCCTGTCGAGGAAATTGAACGGCGGGTTATCGAGATCATGGAGCTTACCAGTATCACCGCTCTAGCGGAAAAAAATCCTTTTGAACTTTCGGGGGGGCAGCAACAGCGTTTGGCTCTGGCGTCGATCATTGTTCTCAAGCCGGATATCCTCATTATCGATGAACCTACAAGCCAGCTTGATCCTGAGGGAACAGAGAGTGTCTTTGAGATCATCAAAACGATGAAAAAAGAGAAAAAGACAATCCTCTTGGTGGAACACAAAGTGGACCTGTTGGCCGAATACGCCGACGTGATCCTGGTTCTCGACGAAGGCCGTCTTGTCCGCATGGGACCGTCTGACGAAGTGTTGGCCGATGAACGGCTCATAGATTACGGGGTGCAGCTTCCACAGACCGCCCAGCTTGGGAACGCCCTGATCCGACAGGGACTGTCTCTGGAGAGACCGCCTGTTACCGAAGAACAGGCGGTTGCGGCTTTGCGGCGTTTTGTGGAGGTTCGGTAATATGGCTCTTGTTTCCCTCAAAAACGTCGGGTTTGAGTATCCGGGTGGTTTCAAAGCGGTAGAATCCGTAAGCATTGATATTGAACGCGGTGAAAATGTTGCTATTCTCGGTCAGAACGGGGCAGGCAAAACTACTACGGTGAAGCTCTGCAACAGGCTGCTCTGTCCTACAGAAGGAGATGTTTTTGTCAGCGGTAAAAATACCCGACACTATACTACCGCCCAGATTTCCCGCATCGTGGGATATGTGTTTCAGAATCCTGACGATCAGATCTTTCATTCGAGTATAGAAAGCGAGGTTGAATTCGGTCCCCGGATGATGAAATTATCTGAAGAAGAGATACGGGAACGGGTAAACGATGCCCTTACGATAAGCGGTCTTGTCAGGGAACGGGAAGAGAACCCTTACAATCTGCCCCTTTCTGTCCGTAAATTCATCACAATTGCGTCCATTATTGCCATGAATACCGACGTGATCATTCTAGATGAACCGACGGCGGGGCAGGATCTCGCAGGGAACGGGCGGCTGCAAAACATTATCAGTACCCTTCTGGAACGGGGCAAGACCATGATCACTATTTCCCACGACATGGAATTTGTCGCGGAGAATTTTTCCCGCGTCATTGTCATGGCCGAAAGGCGGGTCGTTATTGACGGAAAACCCGAAGACGTTTTCTGGGATTTTAAGGCGCTGGAAAAAGCCCGGCTGATGCAGCCCCATGTAAGCCGAATCTGCCGCCGGTTGGGTATTGCAGATCATCTTATTCGTCTCGACGATGCAGTAAAAGCGATTATGAAACACGCCGCATGGCCAAAAAAATGATTTCTCCCCGCAGATGTATTGCGGTCTCGGAAGCCTTCGTGCTCTACCTTCTTACCGGTGCCGCGTGCCTTATTCTGGGTTCCAGTCTGCCCCAGCTGATCCGCCATTTTAATTCCGAACTTGCCGCAGTTGCCGCCCTTGGTTCCGCCTTTGCCCTAGGCCGGGTCGCTACGGTTTTTTTTATGGGCCGCCTCACCGAAAAGACGGGGCCCAAATGGGTGGTGGGAATCGGCCTCCTCCTCCTGTTCTGTTTCTTCGCTGGTGTCTCCCTGGCTCGTTCCGTAAAGATGGCGATGATCTTCAGCGTACTTGGCGGTATCGGCATGGGCGTACAGGATACCGCCTGCCCCGTGATCTTCATCAGGGCCTTTCCTGTTCACTATCCCGGCGCCATGAGCGTGGGACAGGCTTTTTTCGGGGCAGGCTGCTTCATGCCGTCCCTGCTCCTGGGTTTCATCTTGAAACGGGGGCTGCCTTTTCTCCATGTCTACCATTTCTTTGCGGGTCTCTGTGCGCTCATGCTTCTTCTGTGGATCTTCATGGAACCTGAAAAGGACGCTTCCGGCGATCCACATGCGGCGCCGGAAGAGGGCGGGAAAGCCTCCGGCTCGCGCTGGCTATTGTTCGCGCTAATCTGCGTTTTTTACTGCGCCGTGACAAACACCATAAGCCTTTACACGACAAGTTACGGGATATTACTTGGCTTTCTTCCCGAACAGGCGGTATTCCTCTTGACCTTTTACAACACGGGCAGTATGCTCGGTTCCCTTCTTTTTTCCGCCGTCATGCGGAAAATACGGCCGGTGAACCTGCTCTGCATAAACCTGGGAACGGCGTTACTGTTTTTTTTCAGCCTCTTCTTTATCCGCCGGTTTATTCCCCTTGTTATCTCATATTTTTTTGCCGGTTTCGGACTTGGAGTGTTGTTCAGCGCACTGATACTCATCGCCGTTGATCTTTACTCCGGCAGGGCAGGCAGGGCGGGCGCCCTTACCGCCGTTGTCTGCGGCGGTGCCGACATCATTACGCCCCTAGTGACAGGCGCACTCATCACCGTGTGCGGAATATCCGCAAATCTCTGGTTCGTACGGGGCGCCCTCACACTGGCATTGACGGCGTCTCTTGTTTTCCGTTTTGTACATGAAAAACCCAGGAGGATGTATGGCTATTCAATCCAAAAATGTGCTAAATGACAAGGGACAGCACTACCATATCTGCTGTTCCAGGGGAGACATAGGCCGCTATGTTTTTCTTCCCGGAGATCCCTTCCGTACCGACCGGATCGCCAAACACTTTGACGATCCGGTGCTTGTCGCCCATAACCGGGAACACAAAACCTGGACCGGAAAACTGGACGGAGTACCGGTTTCGGTTTGCTCGACCGGTATGGGCTGTCCGTCTACGGCTATAGCCCTTGAGGAACTGATCCACTGCGGTGCTGATACTTTTATTAGAATAGGATCCGCTGGTCACGTCTGTGATGAATCTTGGGACGAGGCGCTGGACGGGATCGTTGTGACCGCCGCGGTAAGGGATGAAGGAACCACGGTACACTACATCCCCATCGAATACCCCGCCGTGGCAGATCGGCATGTTGTGGCGGCGTTGGTCCGTGCCGTGAAAGAACAGGGGCTTAATTACCGGGAGGGCATTTCACAGTGCAAGGACAGCTTTTATGGTCAGCATGATCCGGACAGCATGCCCAACGCCGCCCGCCTGAAGGAACGTTGGGAAGCGTGGCGGAGGGGGAACGTGATGTGCAGTGAAATGGAAACCGCCGCCCTCTTTGTCATTTCCTCAATACGGGGCCGCCGCGCGGGGGCTGTGATGAGCTTCAAAAACATGGATCAGACCATTACGGTCGCCTGTTCGGCTCTTAAGCATCTTATCGCGGCGGATCAGGCTGCAGGGACATGAGCGGGCTTTTCTCTGTTCTGTCCCTAAGTAACGCTGACCGGACTGAAGCCTGAAGTCAGTGCCTGTTTTTCAAGTTCTTCCATGGCGTCTTGCCGGGGTTGGCCGAGTCCCTGGTACTCTTCCCGTACGCCGTAGGGACGAAAGGCGATAAGCCGGTAATGGATGTTTCCCGGAAGATACGGTTTTAACAGCACGGCAAGTTTCTCTATTGTCTCCCGAACGCCGTAATCGCGGACGCAAGCTACGGTGCGAATTTCAGTGAGTTTGCCCATGCGGGCAAGGAATTCAGCGTTATGCAGCACGATCTCGTTATCCTGCCCGGTAAGCTCCCGGTGAACCGCCGGATCAATGGCTTTTACATCCAGCATGACCCCATCGGAAAGGGCGAGGAGTTCCGGTTCTTTTTCGAAATCGAGGGAACCGTTTGAATCGATAAGGCAGCCGAGCCCCTCCGCTTTCAGCCGGGAAAACAGATCCACAAGAAAATCACGGTAGAGGGTACATTCGCCGCCGGAACAGGTAACTCCGCGGATGAAAGGCCGGTTCGCCAGTATACGCCGCGCCGCTTCTTCACCGTCCATCCAGCGGATACGGGGCGATGCATTGTACGGGCAGTTCCTGATGCAGGCATCACAGGCGGTACAGCGTTCTTCTCGCCACCGGATTACGCCTGTAGCGCTCTCAAGCGCCCCGGAGGGACAATATGGTACGCACATGCCGCAATTTGCGCAAAGACGCATCGTTTCAGGATTGTGACAGTAGTGACAGCGGAAATTGCAGCCCTGCACAAACAGGGCCGTTCTGTTTCCCAGACCATCAACCAGCGAGTGGTCGATGATCCTGTTAATCGGAACCTTCGTCATGCAAGGGTACGTACTTTACGGTTTTCTATACCCTTGTATTCGAACGACTCAAAGGAACCCCCCACCGTTTCATTGATAACGGCTTCTCCCGCCCTGAACTTCTCGATGTCGGAACGTTTAACCAGATATCCGGTTACCCTAACCAGATCACTGTTGGATGCATAGGTAGAAATGTACCGCATGCCGGTCTGGAAGGAGCCTTTGAATACATCCAGAATGGCCTTTGGGTTACGGGCGGCGATGGGTTCAAAGGGAAAGATATCCCCTACGCCGGTACTGAAGAAGGGATGATACAGACCCGCCTGCCGCAGGTGATCGTAAAGGGGAATCTCGCTGCCTATGGCGATCCGCGCACCGGGACTTACCCCCAGATCGCCTTCGGCGCCCACCTGCGCGTGAAGCGCGAAATGGTGGTTCCATATTGGCGAATAGGCGCTTGTGAAGCGCTCCGTTTCTTCCTTGAGCCGTTCCATGACCTGTACACCCAGCTGATTCGCTTCTTCGTCGGGGCCGAAACGCCCCTGTTTGTGTTCTTTTTCCATCAGCACATTAACACATTCACAGAGACCCACCATGCCGAACAGCCCCAAGAAACGGTCCTGTTCAACAAAGCCTTCACGAACAAGGAAATGATTCTTGAAAAAAGGAGTGTCATTTACAAGGAAACGGATCTTGGCTTCTATGAATTCGCAAAGCACCCGCACGGTATGCGGAAGCGCTCTGTTGAAGAAATCTTCCTGTGAAGACGAATGTTCGGCGATCCGGTTAAGCCGTACCCGGGAAAGGGTAAAAGCGCCGCCACGCAGGGGCAGGCCGTTGTAACAACTGGCAATGCCATAAGATCCCGGATGGAAATCATGCTCATAGGCGGGATGATAGGCAAAGGCGGGGTTGGCGCTTACCAGTGCGGTTTGCACAGCCAGTTCAGCGAAATCGTCGGGAGTTATCGCGGGGTCATAGAGGAGGGTCATGTTGGGAATCGAATTCTGCAGTTCCGCCTCGAGTTCCAGGATGATCCTGCCTGCCCTGGTCGCTGCGGGACCTATGTTCATTTGGCAGAAACTGCTGCCGAAGGTACGATCGCAGTGGGTTAGAAAACCCCGGATAAGCTCACGGCTTTCTTTTTCACCGGTAATGAACGGCTCAAGAAGCCGGTCGATGTGGCCCATAAATACGGGGAAGTGGATAACCGAAGGCACATGACGGTAAAAAACAAGAAGGGTATTCAAGGCTTCATAGAGTGTGCGGGGCTTTTGCAACCTGAGAAAAGCGCAGCCTTCCTTCATCAGCTTGTCGTAGTCTGGCAGTATATACCGGGCTGAATAGGGAGCGTGTCCTTCGCCGAGATCACAGATCATATCTTTGTCGAAAAGAGTATAAAAATCATCCGGCGTTCCCTGCGGATACCCAAGAAGGTTTTCCGCAGTTATGGCAAGTTTTGCCACAATCTGTTCATGAGTAAGGGCCGGATTTTTCAAAATATCCCGTACCGCGTTTTGTGCTTTTTCAATGCTGTCTAGTAAATACATAATTCCTCCTCTTCTGCCTGTCTTTGGCACCGTGCCGGGAAAAGCTTCTCTCCATAACTATACAACAACTATACAACAAAAACGACAAAAAAAAGAGAAATCGCTATGAATTGAATCTTTTGATCGTCGTCTTTTGTTTGGAACCATTTTCCCTTCCACACAAAAGCGACATCACCTTATCAGGTTCAGGAGCAAAGAGGCCGGTACACGACAAGATAAGGCCGCGCTTTGCAAGGAGTTTTTTTACTTCATCGAAAAATATCCCCGCCATTGGTATCAGCGTTACCTGTGAAAGTACGGCGGGCAGATCGTTACGGCTGGTCAGATTACCGCCCCATGGTCCGGTACAGGTGTAATCCACTCCGCAACTCGGGCTGCCGTCTATGCCCACAAAGCCGAGCAGCTCAAAACGTTCGGGATCGGCCAGATAGGCCGCAGCTTCGTCGAGGGGCCTCTTCAGCAGCTTCCTGCAATGGCGGCGGAAAAAAGGATTGTCGAATTGATCGGAAGTATGGCCCCAGCGCTTGCTACCATACAGGGTGAATTCGGGACAGGGCAGTTGAATCAACTGGACGCCGCTATCCAAGGCCGCATGTACAAAACGGCGGCGCAGCGCTTCTTCCTGCGCTATTTCTTCATTGTTATACATTACCACTTTAGAGGCGGTATTCAAGACACAGTGCGCTACGAAGAGAATTTTCTGTTTCACCATTAAATCTTCCTTGTTTTGGCATTCTCTCATACCTGAGCAATTTCCGCCATATCCCCGCGTTCTTCCGGTTTATTGAGTAATTCGGTCACATTAGGTATACCATATATGGAAAAAGGCGAATTACAGCCCCAAACCTGCCGTGATCAGGGCGGGAAACTGGCTGTGAATCTAAACATCAAGCCGAAAGCCTGATTGGCCTGGCTGCCGTTAGACTC
>JAIROH010000272.1 GCA_031257595.1 Treponema sp.
TTCTTCCCAGAACGAAAGAACCTCTTCCTCAAGTTTGGGAAAATTGACTTTCGCGTCGACCGGCTTGTACACAAATTCCTCCAAAACAGTCCTTTCGCGTCAACAGCGCTTAAAGACACCGCATGAAGCTTCGCTTCCTGTTCGATTAATTCCGCAACCATACGACCGCGGAGAAACAAGGTTATCAGGAGTATGCCATATTCGGACGTGTTTTTCCAGTAGGTGCGCTGTCACAGACGGGAAATTATGCTACCGTGGAAGAATGTGTGGAATTACCGGATACATCGGAGACAGCCAGGCCGCGCCGATTCTAATCGGCGCGTTAAAGAAGCTCGAATACCGGGGTTATGATTCGGCGGGTATTGCCGTGCTCAACGAAGACGGCTTTACGATTCGCAAGACAAAAGGTCAGCTTTCGGTTCTGGAGAAGAAGCTTGAAAATGAGACCATTAGCGGAAGCCTGGGAATAGGCCATACCCGCTGGGCTACCCACGGAGAACCTTCGGACATCAATTCCCATCCCCATACGGATGTGTCCGGTCGTATTACCGTTGTTCACAACGGCATTATCGAAAACTATCTTTCCCTTAAAGAATGGCTCCAGGCCAGAGACGTGGTGTTTATAAGCGACACGGATACCGAAGTTATTGCCCACCTTATCAACTACCATATTCAGGAGGAGGCGCGTGAAAAACATGGCCTGCTCCGGGCAGTCCAAAAAGTCCTCGCCCGGCTTGAGGGATCCTACGCGCTGGCGATAGCCGCGACGGATTACCCGGACCGGATCATCGCCGTCCGTAAAGACAGCCCGCTTGTCATTGGAATCGGCAGGGGGGAAAACATCATCGCTTCGGACATTCCCGCTCTGCTTTCCCATACCAGGGACGTGATCTATATGGAAGACGGTGAAATCGCGGTGATCTACCGGGATCATGTGGAGATGCTCAACGCCGCGGGAGATCGTGTCATACGGCCGGTTTTCCATGTGGACTGGGACGCCGAAGCCGCCGAAAAGGGCGGCTATACCCACTTTATGCTCAAGGAAATTCACGATCAGGCGGCGGCCCTGTCCGACACCCTGCGGCCCAGGCTCAAAGACAACGAAATTGTGTTTGAGGAGCCGGGAATCGACGAAAGCTTTGAGGGAGCGGAACGGATAGTGATTACCGCCTGCGGAACAGCCTGGCATGCGGCTATCGTCGGCAAGTATGTTTTTGAACAGCTTGCCCGTATCCCTGTGGAAGTGGACATCGCGTCGGAATACCGTTACCGGAATCCCGTCCAGGGGAGGAACGATGTTTTTATTGTGATAAGCCAGTCAGGCGAAACCGCGGACACGCTGGCGGCGATGAGGCTGGCAAAAAAGAACGGAAACCGCATTCTGGCTGTAACCAATGTGGTCGGTTCCACGTTGGCCAGAGAAGCGGACATGAAACTTTACACCAGGGCGGGGCCGGAAATCGCCGTGGCCTCTACCAAGGCTTTTACCACCCAGCTTATGTGTCTCTACCTCCTGGCCCTTAAACTTGGCCGGCGCAGGGGTTTTATCGGCGACGAAGACTACAAAGAATACATTCAGGCCCTTTCACGCATCCCCTCCCAGGCGGAAAAGCTTCTTGCCAAACAGGATCTTATCCAGCGCTTTGCCTCGCAGCAGTTTAATAAAGCCAAAGTGTTTTTCATGGGCCGCCAGGTGGATTATGCGATCGGCCTTGAAAGCGCCCTCAAGCTTAAAGAGATAAGCTACACCCATTCGGAGGCCTTTGCCGCGGGGGAGCTCAAGCACGGGCCCATTGCCCTGGTGGACAAAAACACCCTTGTGGTAACCGTCGCCACCCAGAAACGGCTCTTTGACAAAATCATCTCAAACATCAGGGAAATAAGTTCCCGCGGCGGTGCCTCGCTGGTAATTACCTGGGAAGGCGAAACCGTTTTTGCCCCGGTAGCCGGTGAAGTTTTCGCTATCCCCCGTACCGAAGACTGCTTTTCGCCGATACTTTCCATTATTCCGGCCCAACTCTTTGCCTATTACTGCTCCATACTGCGGGGCAATAACCCGGACAAACCGCGGAATCTGGCGAAAAGCGTTACCGTGGAATAGTTTCGGGAATCAGCCCCAGGTGTTCCAGGGCCCGGACTATGCCCCCTGCCCCGCAGGGGGCGCTGACCCAGTCCGCCGCCGCCTTTAGCTCATCGCAGGCGTTTCCCACGGCTATGCCAATGCCGGCATAGCGTATCATGTCAAGGTCGTTGGCGCTGTCGCCAATGGCGACGCTGTCTTCCCGGCGTATTCCGGCGGCGTCAAGCAGTATCTGCATGCCTTTGGATTTGGTTTCCCCTTTGATAAAACAGTCGTAATGCGGAATTTGGGGATAGATGTCGAAAAGCGTTTCCAAAAAAGCCCGTGTTTTTTCGTCGATCGTTTTATCCACCGTCATCATGGAAATATTGGCGTCCGGATATATGGCGGCAAAATCGTCCTTTCCGATTATCCTCACATAATCGGACCTGTTGATACAGTAGATTGCTTTTTCCCCCTGAAAGGTACAACGTTTGCCGTTTGCCAGAAACAACGCGCTTATTTCACAGAGGGCTTCCACGGGCGTCGATTTTTGGTAAAGGATTTTGCCGTCCAGGACCACATGAACCCCGCCGCCGGCGACAATGCCGTCAACCCACGGCGCTTCCCGCAGATCCGCCGGAATATGGCCAAAACCCCTGCCGGTACAGATAAAAAAACGATGCCCCCTGCTTCTGGCGTTTTCAATTCCTTCGATGTCGTCCCGGAACGGGCCGCTTTCGCTTGTGATAATGGTCCCGTCAATGTCAAGAAAGACAGCCATGGGTTTTTGTAAAATCCGCGATTTCCCTGATGCCGGGATTCCCCCGGAAATTCGGGAATTCTTCCCGTTCATATACTGCATAACTCCGTTTGGTTTACCATACACTTTTTTACGATTCGCGGCGAGAAGGCGGAATGATAATTTCGCTTGAAGTAAATCACAGGCCGGGCTACAATGAACACATGTCGCGCAAAAAAACGGTAATGTCCCTGGCGCTGTTCTTTCTGATTTTCGCCGTTCCGTTCCGGGCGGCTTCGGATTCGTTTGAAAAAGAACCCGCCGAAGAGTCCGCGGCGGGAATTAGTTCGGACAGGGCGATCAATGTAACCGTCTCCAGCCTGCCGGAGGCAAAAATCGGCTTTGTTCAGGGCTTTACGTTTCCTTTTCTCAGGGGCGAAAGTTTTTTGACGGCGGACAACAATATCAGAACCACCCTTACCGCCGAAGTATCTCCCGTTTCGGTAGACGGCATCGTTGAAGGGATACTGACTCCCGTCGCCTTTTTACAGATCGCCGCCGGGTTCAGAATCGGATCGGGATGGAACATAAAACTTTTCGGCGGCGATCTCTACGGTATCGGAATCAACCGGCCCGGCGGAAAAGCGGAAACAGCGGGTTCCGCTTTTGACGGCGTTCAGTGGAAAGCCCATTTCGGCGGGGCGCTCCAGTTTGACCTGGCGGCGGTTTTTCCCGGAGACTGGCATCATGTCGTGTTCAG
>JAIROH010000277.1 GCA_031257595.1 Treponema sp.
ATCATAAGCTCGGTACGGCCGGCGCCCATGGGGCCGCAGAACGCGAGAATTTCTCCCTTCCGCAGATAAAACGAAACATTGTCCACAACCTTAATCGAATGATAGTCCGGGTGGTACACGTTCCAGTTCTTTATTTCCAAAACCGTTTCGCCCGGCGAAGACTTGCGATCCGGAAAACGGTGGGTAAGATCCCGGCCTACCATATCCCGTATAATTTTGCTTTCTGTGAGGTTTTCTTCCTTTACGTTGTAAGAGGCGATTGATTTACCGTCCCTGAGTACGGTAACCGTATCGGCTATTTTGAGGATCTCGTTAAGTTTGTGGGAGATCATGACGCTGGTTATTCCCTGTTTTTTGAATTCCAGGATCAAGTCAAGGAGTTTTTCGCTTTCGTCGTCGTTCAGGGAAGACGTGGGCTCGTCGAGAATAAGAAG
The DNA here is from genome assembly GCA_031257595.1 of Treponema sp. Taxonomy (GTDB): domain Bacteria; phylum Spirochaetota; class Spirochaetia; order Treponematales; family Breznakiellaceae; genus JAIROH01. The sequence goes on from JAIROH010000277.1 coordinate 435, forward strand.
CTCAACCTTTTTTGAAAGGGCCCTGGCGATTTCCACAAGCTGCTGTTTGCCTACGCCAAGCTTGCTTACGGTTGTTTCGGGGGGTTCGAGAAGGCCGACCCTGTCCAGATATTTTTTTGATTCGGTTATATAATGATTCCAGTTGATTATGCCGAACTTTGTCTGCATATGTCCCAGAAATATGTTTTCGTAGATTGCCAGATACGGGCTTAACGCCAATTCCTGATGAATAATGGCAAGCCCTTCTTTTTCGCTGTCCTTTACATTGCGATACGCGGTTTCCTTGCCCTTGTAGAATACTTTCCCTTCGTAATCCCCTTTGGGATATACGCCGGAAATAACGCTCATAAGGGTGGATTTTCCGGCTCCGTTTTCGCCGCAAAGGGAGTGAATCTCTCCCTTTTTTACTTTTAGGCTGACATTCTCCAGAGCCCGTACTCCGGGGAAATCCTTGGTCAGGTTATTTATTTCAAGTATGTATTCACTCATTATGGATCCTTATAAATATAAGGAGATGGAAAAGCTTCCATCTCCTTATATCGTTAAGCGCTAAAACAGGCTATTTAAGCCGGGCCGCCTCGGCAGCCTCGTAGAAACCGGCGTCTACCGGAACGTTAATGTTGCTCCTGGTAACGGCAATGGGGTCAAGCAGATAGGTTTTGACCACTTTCTTTCCGGTATCGCCAATCTTGGCAAGATCGCCGGACGCAAGCACCGCGCCGGGGATATTGACGGTCTGGCCCTTAAGAACCTGGTCGGCAAGAAGGATCGCCGCCGCGGCAAGTTTGGCGGTGTCTTTAAAGACGGTCATGTACTGCTCGCCGTTCTTGATCGACAGGGCGGAATCAAATTCGGCGTCCTGGCCGGTAACCACCGGAAGTTTGGTCCGGTATTTTGCGTCGGCTTTGCAGGCTTCGATAATCGCCCGCGCAAGGGTGTCGTTGGGAGCAAGAACCGCGTCCAGCGTTACATTCCGCGCATCGTTGTTGAGGAGGTTTTCCATCCTGGTCTTGGCGATGGGCGCCTGCCAGTTTTCCGTCGCGATCCGCTGGAAGTTGCCGGCATCGGCGGAGGTTTTGGGATAAGGCCCCACTACTTTAAGAACGCCTTTGTCGATGTAGGGGTTAAGAACGCTCATCGCGCCATCGTAGAAGAAGAACGCGTTACCGTCGGTCGGGGACCCGGCAAACAGGGTGATGTTCTTGGGGGCGCTTGCCGTGGCGCTTGCCAGGTTGAGGGCGGTTTCAATTCCCTGCCCCTGAAGCTGGCCTACCTTGAAGTTGTTAAACGTGATAAAATAGTCGTAGTCGGCGGAATTGGCGATAATCCGGTCATAGGCGACAACCACGACTTTGTCCCGGGCCGCTTCGGCTACTACGGAGCTTACCCCATCGGTAACGCAGCCGACGATCAGCGCTTTGGCGCCCTGGGTCAGGAAGCTCTGGATCTGGCGGTTCTGTTCGGCCTGATCCGCGTTGCCGTATTGAATTTCAGCCCTGTAACCGCGCTTCTCAGCTTCGGCTTTGAGGGTGTTGCCGTCTTTTTCCCAGCGCAGAACGTGGGTTTCGGGCATCGCGATGCCGATAAAGGCGCCGCCCTTCTCGCCGCCGGGACCGGCAAAGCTAAACGACGCCGTTACCGCAAGGATAAGCAGAACGGTAATTAGTTTCTTCATTCGTTTCCTCCAAATGATATAAAAGTGATGATTTACGATATCCCGATATCCCGGTTATTGGGAGAAGAATTTTTTGACAAAAAGCTGGATTTTTCTTTTAAGGCGGGATTTTATCGGGAAAAACAGGAAAAATTTGACATCAATTTTTTCCCCCTACGGGGCTATTCCGGCGTTACGGTACACATCTTCACGGGAATGAAAACCGTCCCGTATCACTACGTCAATGTTGTCCCTGTACACCGCCGTTGTTTTTTCAAGGTAGGCGGGGATCATCGCCCCGCTGTGGTTGTCAAGCAGGGTGTCCGAAGGCGGCTTGTTTTCTTTTTTGCCTATGGCCACCGCTACCTGCGCCGCCCGGACAGCCGAAGCTCCGATGGGCTTGTAAACCGTCATAAGCTGGGTGCCTTCCACAATCCGCTGGCAGTTTATCAAATCCGCGTCCTGGCCGACAATCGCGACTTTTCCAGCGAGCCTTCGTTCGGACAACAGCTGAATCGCCGCATTGGCTATGGCGTCGTTCCCGCAGGCAATCGCGTCAAAATCGGTAGTTTCCCGGAAAATCGCCCCTATTTTTTCCAGGGCTTCGTCAAAGCTCCACTCTTCAAGCCATATCTCCCGGACGAGTTTTATGGCCCCGGACGCGATATACGGGTCGATGATTTCATGAAGCCCTTCGCTGATATCGAAACTGTTTACGTCGTGAACGGAACCGTTTACGATAAGGTACCTGCCACGGGGAACGGCCCGGCTTAGCGCCTGGCCGTAGTGGCGGCCTACTTCCCTGCTGTCAAAGGAAACATAGGCTTCAATCGGAACCCCCTGAATCAGCCTGTCGTAGGCCACTACCGGAATTCCCGCTTCCCGCACCTGCCTGATCGCTCCGGCGATAAGTTCCGTGTCGTGGGCCAGAACCACCAGAACGTCGATGTTCTGGTTTACCATATAGTTGATTTGGGCGATCTGTTCCCGAATGCCCCCGGCGGAAAGCTGAACCGTTACATCGGCCCCCAGTTCCTGGGCCGCCCCGGAAAAAACTTTAAGGTCCTTGTTCCAGCGTTCTATGATAAACGTTCCCGTGGCTCCGGAAAAACCTACGGTAATCCGGTCCTTGTTTTTCGCGTCCGGCGGCGCGTAACCCTGGGATCGCGGGCTGCTTTGGATATCCGGCGAAACGGCGGGCCGGCGATTGCACGAAAAGCCCAGGAAACAGGCAAGGACAATCAACAACCCTGCCGCCGACAAAAGAAGGGCCTTTTTCATGGGACTATTCTAGCGTGTTTTTGTTTATCTGTAAATTGAGGCGCGGAGAAACATCCGGCAGGAATTTTACTTTTACTGAAGAAATTTGCCACAGGTAGCGCAGGGGTTCCTGACACCAAATTCACACGAACGAACTCTCTAAATTTCCCGATCCGTTCGTGTCTGTTCGTGGCGAAAATTCCTAAAATCCGATTGTTTTTGAGGTTGTTTTTGATGGTTGAAAATAAATGCCGGCGCCCTGGTTGCCGCAGGACTTTTCTTCCAAAACATCAAAATTTTATGCTAAAATGAGAGCATACGGGGTCGTTTACCGGGTATCGGGGCGGGGCGCCGATAGTCCTTGACGGGATACCAAATTTTCCTCCTCTTTACAGAGGGCCTTTTTGGGCGGATACTACGAACAAATGGATATGTTTGATGAAGTATTACATACATCATAAGACCCGCCGTGTCGCGCTTATTGAGCTTGACGACGAAACAAAAAAGGCGGTGGATATTGAAAAGATTTTCATCCCCGAAGAAATGCCGGTACGTGTTGACGGCAAAAATCGTGTCCTTGATTGCAATAAAATAGACCGATGGATCGACAACAGAGGCATACCCAATTCGCGGGACAGCCTTGATGAAAAACTGAAAAAATTAAAAGTTAAAACCGCCCGTGATTTATCCATAATGAGCTATGGCCTCAATTTAACCGACCATTACTGGATCTCAAAAAAATCCGAAAACAAACAATGGGAAAGAATAAATTTTTTCGACAATGATTTTAACGAGGATATTGGAAGGGTGCTGTTTGAGAATGGCAAAATAGCCGATGCTGAAATTCTGTCTCCCGACTGTACGCTGAACGGTAATCTTGAAAAAATGTGGAAAATAATAGACGGCAAACGCATGCTTGTTAAAGGGGGGAATGATAACGACAGGCTTGAGCCCTTTAATGAAAAACTTGCGTCCCTTATTATGGAACGGCTTAACATTGATCACGTTGCCTATGAACTTTTTATTCATAATGATAAAACATATTCCATATGCGAGTGTATGGTTGATCGAAATCATGAATTCATAAACGCGCATTTTGTTTATAACCACAAACCGGACAACAAATCCCTGGGAAAATACGCCGATTATATCAGGACGCTGGAATTCAACGGGATACGCAACGCCAAAGAATCGGTCAATAAAATGATATGCCTGGACTTTTTAATCGCAAACAGCGATCGTCATCACGGGAATTTTGGAATCATTCGCAATGCCGATACACTGCAATGGGAAAAAGCCGCTCCTGTTTTTGACAACGGTACAAGTATGTGGGCGGGAAAACATGAAAGCTTTATCCGTCTTGATAAAACCGAAAACAGGTCTTTCGATAATACCAACGAAGAAATGATACAAAATATTACAAACGCCGATTGGTTCAGGAAAGAAAAACTGTCCGGTGTTGGAGACGCGTATTACGATTTAATTTCACGGAATCCTTTTGTTTTGCCGGCTAAACGCCTGGCGCTGCGGGACGCTTTTGAACGGCGCCTTGAGGTGTTCAACGAATTTGTAACGGGTCTCCGCGGAACAAGCCCCGCGGTATCTTAGCCTGATTCGCAAGCGGGTCCATACCCAAGAACCCGCCTTTCGGCGGGGGGGCCTCTGGGGCGATTTGAACCCGGCAAGGATTTGTTTGTTGGGGGTATGGACCCGCATAATATCCATACCTTGCAGAACGACGATACCCCGCCGCTCTGCGGCGGGGAGAGTCATTTGAAACGGAAAACTACTTAACCGCTGTAGGGGGGAGGGAGGGACGCGGAATCTTTTTGCCGATCGGTGGGGAGCTTTCCGGTTATCCGCTTGAAAATTCTGCTGAAATAATTCGGATCCTGGTAGCCTACGGCATAGGCGACATCTTTTATTGTCATTGAGGAATCCTTAAGGAGTTTTTCCGCTTCGCCGATGCGGAGCTCGGTCAGGTAGTCGATGAAATTGGTTTTAAGATGCTCGGTAAAAAGGCGGCTCAGGTGGGCCGTCGAAACGAGGGCCTTTTCCGCCGCGTCGCCAAGCTGTATGCCTTCCGCAAAATGTTCACGTATATATCCCAGGGCTTTTACAAGCGGCTGGGGAAGGGTTCTCTTTTCCGACGCCAAAAGCAGGAGTTTTTCAAAATGAAGCTCCGCCCACTGTTTCCAGGCCCCGATGTCTTCCAGGCGCATTATTTCGGCGGGCTTGAACGGAGGGCTGTATTCAGGATGGGTAAATACACCGGTAATGTCGTCCAGAAGCAGCGTAAAAAGGGAAACCATCGAAGCTTTGGCCGCGGAAAAATCCCCGGAAAACGCCGGTTCCCAAATTCCCCGGAAAAGCGTCCTGGCCTCTTCCGGGGACGAAACACCCATCTTCTGCCTGAGCTTGATTATTTTAAGCCGTTCCCGTTCGCCGATGTCGGCGCGCCGGGCATCCAGTTCCACGAGGGCTTCGGCGCAGGAACGGTACAGTTCCGGTCCGCGGTAAAGTCCGCCTATACCCCAGGACCATACGGTGTTTTCCGGGAACAGGCCGGACACGAGTTTTTCCCAGCGGCGGAGAAACACGTCCCGGGGAAGACATTCGGAAACAAGAAAAAGGCCCCGGTTCAGCATAACGTCGTGCATGCAGTGGTGTTTGAACGAAAGTTCACGGGCCAAAAGGGCGCAGTGTTTTTCTATGTCGGCTTCACATTCCACGAGGATCGCAAAACCGTTGTCGGAAGGAAGGCCCAACTCTTCCCGATACCACAGCCAGGCTTCCTCGGAAAGCTCTCCCCAAATATCCTTGCGCATAAAACGGAGCCTGGGATCTTCAAAAGCGGTTGTTTCAGGCGGATGGGAACGAAGCTGGAAAAGGGCGTTTTCCAGGGTGGCGAAAAAAGTCTTTTTCGATACCGGCTTGACAAGATAGGCAAACACCCCCAACGGTATTGCCCGTTGGGCAAGGTCAAAACGTTCATAGGCGGTGGAAAGGATACAGACCATGCGGGGATATTTTTTATGTACTTCCTCAAGAACCGAAAGCCCGTCCGGACCGGGGATATTGATGTCCATAAAAACCAGGTCCGGTTCGGTCTCGTAGATCAGTTTGAGGGCTTCGTAACCCGAACGGGCTTTCCCGGCCAGGGTAAACGGATTTTCCTCCGAAGAATCTTCCCGCAGCCGGAAGCGGCCCAGCATAAATTCATAGCTTTCAAGAACAGGCTCTTCATCATCTACAATCAGAACGCTAAACATGGTTCTTTCCCGGTATCTATTCTGATAATAACGGTCGTACCCTGCGGGCCGGTTTCGATGCGCACTACATCTTTATCGTCGGGATAAAAAAAGTACAGCCTCTGTATTACGTTTTCAAGCCCCATAACCCGCGATACCGACGATTCGTCCAGGGACTGCGGGTGAAGGAGTTTTTCCACAAGTCCTTTATCCATGCCCCGGCCGTTGTCTTTGACCGACAGCACAAGGTACTTTTCTTCCCGGAAAACCCGCACGGCTACGTTTCGCGGTTTTCCGGTTGCAGGAGACGGACCGGCCGCGCTTCGGTTCCCCGCGGAATCCCGGCCCGCTGTGGAATCCCGGCTGTCCGCGGAACCCCTGTCCTCCGCGAAATCCCGGCCCGCTGCGGAATCCCGGCTTTCGGCAGGCGGGGAACCTTCAACCGTAGAGCTTCCCTTGAAGGCGTGGATAACGCAGTTTTCCACCAGCGGCTGAAGTATCGAAACCGGAACCTTGCAGGAATCAAGCAGGGCTTCATCGTAGTCAAGACGCAGATCAAGATCGCGGGGAAAGCGGACTTTAAGAATGTAGAAATAGTAATCCAGCCCCTGAATCTCATGCCGCAGGGGAACAAGAATTTCCTTGTTTCGTATAATGTGTCTGAAAAGCCGCGCCATATAATCCATGTATTCCCCGGTTCTGTCCGCCCCTTCCACTATCGCAAGCTGCATGCCGGTATTGATCGTATTAAACAGAAAATGGGGATTCATCTGTGCCTGAAGCGCGTAAATTTCCATGTGCCGCACAAGGCCCTCCATTTTCATGTTCCTCATCTTTTCCTGCATATATTCCTGTTTGATGTTTTCCTGCCAGCGTATCTCTTCTATATAATTGCGAATGTCGTTTTTCATGTTGTTGAAAGCCTTTATCACCCTGTCCATTTCTTCGTTCGCTCCGGTTTCCATGTCGGCAACGTCGAAATTTCCGGCGGAAAGTTCCTGGGCCGTGGACGAAAGCCTGAGCAGGGGATTGGTAAAACGGTTAAACGACAAAAGGAGAAGCTGTATGGCGAACAGGGAAACCGAAATAAGAAAAAGGAAATTCCACAGATGGATTGTTCCCGATTCCGCGAGAAACTGTTCGTAAGCGTCAAGCTGATTCCTGAACCGTTCCGTACTTATCGCGTCTATTTCGTTGTTGATGTAGTCCATAAGACCGGCCATTTCTTCGTACATTTCCGTATAGGCGGAAATATTTCTTCCGCGCTTTTCTTCCATGGCCTGTTCCGCGAGGTTAAGGTAATTGAAGATAAGATGGTACAGTTCCCGTTCCTTGAGATCGGCCTTGTTTTCCGTTATCAAATGGTGGCCGGGGATCTTCTGCCTGAGCAGCTGGGTGTCGATCAAAATCTGGGCCAGGGCGTTGGAAGACCGCGTGGAAAGGTATTCCATCAGCGGCGCCTCAAACGCTTCCAGATCTTCCTGGAGGCTTTTGATAAACCGTTCCTGGTTAAAGCTGTTTTCTGAAATTTTTTGAAGCCGTTGAGAACATACAAGTATGTAGGCTGTGGATAAAACGAGGATAAGAAAAACGCCGAAGATGCTTACAAGGATTTGGATACGAAAAGATCGATGAAATCCCGTCATGCCGCCCATACCGCGCCCGCTACAAACCGCTGCCGGTAATAATTTCTATTCCGGTATCGATCGTCGCCGATGTATAGCCTGTGGTACGAAGGGCGGTAAGGGAACGTACCGCTTCGTATCCTATTTTTTCCGAATCGATCACCACCGAGCACGCGACAATTCCTTTTCTGATATTTTCCAGCACCCCCGGATCGGCGCCGAAACCGATAACCTGTACCCTTCCGACAAGGTTCATGTCCACAAGCGTTTGGGCCGCGGCCAGTGTATCCGAAGAATCGGTAAACACGATCGTGTTAATATCGGGGCTTTCTTCTTCCGGCTTCTCCGGCTGATCGCGGAACAGCCTGTAGAGCAGGGCTTCGGCGTCCAGCGGGTTAAGGTTTGTTTTAAAACTCATGACGAAAGGGTCAAGGGTGTCTCCCAGCGCCGAAGCCATGCCCATTTCCACCAGTTCCCGTTCGGCATAAATGCCCGGAGCCTTGTCGCTGTAAACCACGGCAAGGCGGAGCGGTTCGGGGTTTCCCGAAACAGGCTTGAGCCTCATCGAGATAAGCCCGATGCGGCGGCCCATGTCGAAGTTGTTGGTTCCGATAAAGGGCCAGGGCTGATCGTTGGTAATATTGTGATTTACCAGCACGACCGGAATACGGCGGCTGTCGAGTTTTTCAAGCTGCCTGCGGGCAAGGCTGTCATCCAGATACGGGCAGACTATCACCCCGTCCACACCGGTATAGGAAGCCATTTCAAATTCATTTTTGGCGGGATCGATTGAATGAATTGAAATGGCTGCGTGAAGCTCGGAAGCGGCCCGCTCGGCGCCTTCAATAATGCCGGTAAAAAAAGAATTCCTGTTGTCCGGAAGGTACAGGGAGAAATGGTAATTGAGGGTTTCCCTTCCGTCCAGAGACGTTACGTTAAGGCTCCATGCCTTGGTAAGCGACGTAAAAAAGGCAGTTAAGGAAAACAGCCCGGAAAGTACCAGGGCAAGCCGGACGACGATTTTCACCGGTTATGTATAAAGCGGGCTCAGGGCCTTTAGATACCGCGAATACGTTTCATAGGCCCGGTCATAGGCGCCGGCGGCCTTCGTATCCGGTTCCACGACGGCGCCTTCAAGAACCACATGCTCGTCGACAAGATCGCCTATCGCGGCGCTTGTCCCCGGCGCCGCGCCGGAAACGGCAAGGCACCACAGGGCCTGTATGGCCCCGCCCATGGCCGCCGCCTCGCCGCCCGAAGGAACGCGCACGGGGAGCTTCATCACATCGGCGGCTATATGCTGCCAGAGCGGGCTTTTCGCGCCGCCGCCGATAAGCCGTATCTCCCTGGCCTTGAAGCCCAGTCTGTTAAAACCTTCAAGACCTATCCTCATGCCGAATATCGCCGATTCCAGCGCGGCGCGGGCTATGTTTTCCCGTTTGAAGTTCGCGGCGGTAATGCCGTTCACACTGGCCCTGCCGCCGGGAAGGTTCGGCGTTCTTTCGCCGTTAAAGAACGGCAGGAGGACAACGCCTTCGGCCCCGACGGGGGCTTTCGCCGCTTCCCCGTCAAACGCTTTAACGTCAAGGCCGAAAAGCTTGCGGAATTCCTCGCTTGCCACGGTACAGTTCATCGTGCAAAGCAGGGGAAGCCAGCCGCCGGTGGACGAGCAGAACGCCGCAAGGTCGCCGGAGGGATCGATAAGCGGAGAATCCGAATACCCGTAAAGCGTACCCGACGTACCCAGGCTCATCGTAAGAAAGCCGTCCCGGACCGTTCCTGTCCCAACCGCTCCCATCATGTTGTCGCCACCGCCTGAGGCAACGGGAACGCCTGCGGGTATGCCGAAAGCGGCGGCCGCGGCCGCGGAAACCGTACCCGCGGGGGCGTCAGGCGCTACGAGCCTGGGAAGGCAGCCGATGACTGACGGATCGACAAGGCCGCAGATTTTTTCCGACCAGGTCCGTTTCCGCACGTCAAAAAGGGCCGTTCCGGAAGCGTCCCCGTATTCCGCGGTATATTCCCCGGTTAAAAGAAAATTTATATAGTCGTGGGGAAGCAGTATGTGGCGAAGACGCCTGAAAGCGTCCGGCTGGTTTTTCTTGAGCCAGAGGACTTTGGGCGCCGTGTAGCCCGGCCGCATGGGAAGGCCGGCTTCGGCGATAATTTTGTCTTCCCCGCCGGCCGCCCTGGTCAGTTCCGCGCACTCGGCGGCGGTGGCGGTATCGCACCACAGCTTTACGTTGTAGAGGGGCTTTCCCCCTTCGTCCAAAGGAACAAAGCCGTGTTGCTGGCCGGATACGCCGATTGCGGCTATGGTCTTTTTCTGATCCGCCCCCAGGTTGCCGAAACAGGCTTTAAGGGCGTCTTCAAACCACTGGGCCTTTTGTTCCCTGGCGCCGTCGTTACCGGCGATTATCTCAACCGGCGCCTGGGCCTGGGCGATAATCTTTCTCGCTTCGTAATCGTAAAGAACAACTTTGCAGCTTTGGGTTCCCAAATCAATTCCACACAGCGTTTTCATGGCTTTTCCTCCGGTTATGTATCATACACCTCAACGCCGAAAACGAAAAGGTATCCTTCCGCTTGAATTACTTTGACTCATGACGTACAATTAATGGCTGTTCATAAAGTAACCGGCTGTGTGGATAGACGGTTCCGTACGGTATAATCCTTAGTGACGTTTTAAGCGGGGGCAGCTGTGGCAAAAAAAAATTCGCACAAGAGCCGCGTTCGGTTTCCCATAGGCGTGAAACTGGTTCTTATCATTTCCATTCTGGTATTGATATCCCTGGGGACGGTTACCGTTCTTGTTTCGGCGATCAGTACCCAGGATGTTCAACGTACCGCCGAGGACAATAATTTTACCGTCAACCGGCGCGCGGGGTCGCAGGCGGAAAGTTCCTTTAAGGCGATCCGGGCGGCGGTATCCCTGTACCTGGAAATGTTGTCCCGGGATCGGGGTATTGAAGACCGCGATCCTGAGCCGGACAGTTACTTTTTTGACCGCAACCGGAACATAGCGCTCATAGCCGTTTCTTCCGGAAACGCGGAATGGATCCTGATTCCCAACGAACAGTTTTTCCTTTCCAACGACATCGACACGGAAACGGCGAAAAAGTACATCGCGTCAAACATCGTTCTTCCTGTTCCGGCGGACGGCAAAATCCGTTTTTACAACGCGTCGCCGGATTTTGGGCATCTTCTTATCGCGATGGTTTTTACCCGCCGCCAGGTTTCGCGGGCGGATTCCGCCGGCGAAGCTTTGTCCGGCGATGAAACCATAGCGGCGCTTTTTTCTCCCGATGAACTTGCCGAATCGTTTGGAACCGGAGCCAATTCAAGCTTTGTGATCAGCGAGGCCGGAGATGTCCTGCTCCACGCGGACAGCGATCTGGTCCTGGGCGGCGCGAATTTTTCCAGCCTGCCGATTGTGGAGACTATGCAGAAAGAGGGAGACAACAACCGGCAGGTTTCCTTCACAAATGAAGGGATCGACTATTTCGGGGCCTATTACCGTATTCCGCAGATGGGCGCCGTAGTGTTTACGACAATACCCCACGACATTGTATTTGAAGCGGTACAGAGCATTACCCGGCAGAATCTTTTCCTTACGGCAGCGGTGCTTTTTATCGCGATCCTCTTTATCTGGCTGTTTTCCAAAACCATCAGTACGCCCGTGGGTATTCTGGCCGACGCGGCGATGCAAATCGAACAGGGTAAATTTGAACTTGAGCTCAAGCCAAAAACCCATGACGAACTGGGCTTGCTGACGGAAAGTTTCGGCAAGATGAGCAGCGCCCTGGGAATATTCGGCCGCTTTACCAACAGGGATATAGCGATCCGGGCCATGCGGGGCGAAATCAAGCCGGGCGGACTTCCCAAACACGCGACGATTTTCTTTTCCGACATCCGCGGCTTTACCGAAAAATCGGAAAACTTTACCAGGGCGTTTGGAGAAGACGCATCCAACCGGATCGTCATATGGCTCAATGAGTATTTTACCCGTATGGTAGACTGCGTTGAAAAGACCGGCGGCGTCGTGGATAAATTCATCGGCGACGCGGTTATGGCCCACTGGGGAACGGCCTTTACCGCGGGCTCACCGGAAAAAGACGCCTTTAACTGCGTTTCCGCCGCGCTGATGATGCGCAATGCCCTGCGGGAGATCAACGCGAAGCGGGTAAAGGGCGATCCGGGCAACCCCGAGATCCGCATCGGCTGCGGCATCAATACCGGAACCGTCACCGCCGGCCAAATCGGCTCGCTGCAGCGGATGGAATATACGGCAATCGGCGACCCGGTTAACCTGGCCAGCCGGACCGAGGCCCTCAACAAACCCCTGGGAACGGATATTCTTATTACCGAAGATACGTGGGAGCTTATCGGGATCAAGTTTATTACCGAGGAAATGCCCCCGGTAACCGTCAAAGGCAAGGCAAAACCGGTACGGATGTTTGCCGTAGTCAATTTTCGGGGCGCCGAAAGCGGCCCGAAAACGCTTTCGGAAGTACGGGATCTTTTGGGTATTCCCGCTCCGGATATCAGTAAGGTAGACACAAATGCGGAAGAAAAAAAATACAAAATCCAGGGCGGTTGATTTCCTGCTCATTCTGCTTTGCATCGCCGGTACCGGCGTTTCAGGATTCGCGTTTTGGCGGGAGTACAACCGTACCCTGGTCAAACTGAACGAAGGGCCGGTAGGGAGCATTGTGTTTAAAAACCGTACCGCTCACCGGAAAATAGAAAACCGCATCGCCTGGGATCGGCTTAAGCAGGAGTCTCCGGTATACAACGGCGATACGATCCGTACCGCCGAAGAGTCCGAAGCGTTTATCACGTTTGAAGACCAGGTAACAAAAGTCAATCTTTATGAAAATACGCTGATACAGATTTTTTATGGCGTCCGGGGAACCCGGATTGATTTTTCGGGTGGTAATTTTGACGTTAATTCCGGCGCCCGGAGCGTTGTTATTGCCAGCGGCGCTTCCACGATTGAACTTGAAAGCGGCAGCCATGCCAGTCTGAACGGCGGCGGGGAAAATCTTAGCCTTTCGGTACATGCGGGCCAGGCGAAGCTTAACGACGGCAGGAAACTTGAATCCGGCGCTATGCTTTCCCTTTTGAATGACGGAACGGTCGATGCCGACCCCGCCATTGCCGTAACATCCTTCGGGCGCTTTGTCCGTATCCTCGGTTCGGCAAGAGGGACGGCTTCCGCGGATTTTCTCTTGAACACCGTCAATTTTGGTCCCGATACCCATGTGATTTTGGAAGTAGCCCGGGACAAGAGGTTTTCCCGTATAATCCAGACCAGAGATGTACGCGGCGTCTCTTCGGTTTCCGTGGCGCTGGAACCGGGGGAATACTGGTGGCGGGTCTATCCCGTAGAGGGAAGCGGCAGGGAGATTCCGGGCTGGGGTTACGATTCAGGCAGAATCGAGGTGCTTCCTTTCGCGGCGGTATTGACCGTTGCCCCCTCCCCATCACAGGAATTTGCGTTTTCGGGCGAAGCATCCATTCCCTTTTCGTGGACAGCCGTGGAAGGCGCGGGCGCGTATGTGCTTGAAGTTTCCGGCGATCAAAACATGGCCAATCCCGTGGTATCCCGCCAGGTACAGGGAACTTCCGTGGTACAGGCCGGCCTGGAACCGGGCCGCTGGTATTGGCGGGTAACTCCGGTATTTTCGGACCAGATCAGGGGAACGGCTCTTCCCTCGGAAACAGGCGTTTTTTCCGTTGTCAGGACCAACGCCGCTCCGGCGGCCCCGGCGCTTACTGTTCCGGCCCAAAACGGAATCCTCAGCATGGATAATCCCCTGTTATCCTGGAAGTACGATCCCGGCGCCGTTTTCTGGACTGTAGAAGTGGCGGATAACCCTCAAGTGTCGAATCCCCTGCTGCGGCAGGACAGCGCTTCGAATTTTTATTCTCTGCCCGCCGGAGTCCTTCAACAAGACAAGGTATATTTCTGGCGGGTTATCGCCCAGAGCGTACAAAATCTGCGTTCTTCTTCTCCGGTACAGTCTTTTATTGCGGAAGACAAGGTATACCGGCAAAAAAGCGTTTTTCCCCCGGATGACTATTCCATTGCCTCGGAAGGGCTTGGCGAAATGCGTTTTACCTATGAGTCCAATGTTCCTTCCCGGAATTACTTCCAGGTTTCTTCAAAAAATGATTTTTCTTCATTGACGATCAACGATCCGGTAGGAAGCGAAGGCTCTTACTCCGTTTCGGGGCTTGGGCCGGGAATATGGTATTGGCGGATTTACGCGGAAGGCAAAAACGGCCCGGTTAGTTCCGTTCCCCGGCGTTTGAATATCGTTTCCGCTTCCGAAGCGCCGCGTATCTCCGGCCCCGCATCTTTAAGCCGGGGAACCGAGCTGCAACTGGGCTGGAATTCCCTTAATTTCGCTTCGTACCAGGTTGACCTATACAGCGCGCGCGATCCCCGGAATCCCGTTGAGCGGCAGCTTACGGCAAACAATTTCGCCGTCCTTTCCACCGATTCCCTGGAACCGGGGGATTATATCGTCAATGTAGCCGGTTTGAATCATGAGACGGCCAGATCCGCCCGGATTACCGGAGTTCCCGCGGAGGCCCGCTTTACCGTCGTGGCGCCCGAACCGGTACGGCCGCCGGTCATCGTAGTTCCGGCCGTTGCGCCGGAGCCGGCCGCCGTGCCGGAGCCGGTCACCGTACCCGAACCGGTACGGCCGGTCGCCGTAGTTCCGACCGTCATACCCGAACCGGCCGCCGTACCCAGGCCGGCCGCCGTGCCCG
>JAIROH010000232.1 GCA_031257595.1 Treponema sp.
GTAGCGGAGTTTCCGCTTTGCGGAAACTCCAGGTAACGTTATGGAGGAGTTTTGCCAAAGGCAAAACTCCGCTGCAATGTGCTGAAAGCACATTGCGCCGCCACCCCGCGCCGCCTTTAATGGGCGTCTTTTCGCCTTTATGATACCTGAGAATTGCTGCAAAAAGGGGTAAGGTATGGTACAAAATGGTCAAATTGTCGTCGATACGATCGTACCGTACCCTAAAGGGCCAAGACAATTTGACCATTTTTCGATTAAACTATCTCATTTTTTGAAACTGAGAATTACTGAATAGCCTTGTCCCGCCCAGGCAGCCGGGACAGGCGGCGTCAACTACAAATTTCCTCAAGACCCACTATGGTAATTCCCTCTTTTGTTATGGCCGCGTTGAGTTTTTCCGCGAAGAGCAGCGCCTTTTCCCCGTCACCGTGTATGCAGACCGAGTCCGCCCCAACCTGTATGTCTCTGCCGGTAACGGCTTTCACCGTTCCATTTTTTATCATGCCGAGGACCCGTTCTATGGCCTCCTCTTCATCGGTAATCATCGCCCCTGGTTTTGTACGGGATACCAGGCTGCCGTCTTCTTCGTAGGCCCTGTCGGCAAACACTTCTTCCGCTACAGGTATGCCTTTTTCACGGGCAGCGAGGACCATGCGGCTCCCGGCAAGGGCGAGCAAAACAAGCCGGGGGTTTATTTCACGTACCGCGTCCACTATGGCGTCCGCCAGCGCGGGATCCTTTGCCGCCATGTTGTACAGCGCCCCATGGGGCTTGACGTGGCAGAGCCGTATCCCCGCGGCCCGGCAAAAAGCGTCGAGGGCGCCTATCTGGTACTGTACGCAGGCCTTGACTTCCGCCGGGCTCATGGCAAGATTACGCCGGCCAAAACCGGACAGATCCGGAAAACCGGGATGAGCCCCCGCCGCCGCGCCGCCGCGCTTTACCAGGGCGACGGTTTTTTCCATCACGACAGGGTCGCCGGCGTGAAAACCACAGGCGATATTCGCCGAAGAAACAAAAGGAATGATCTTTTCGTCAAATCCCATTTTCCAGGCGCCGAAACTTTCGCCAAGATCGCAGTTCAAATCCACTTTGATCATCATCAGTACTTTAACAGATCGTTCCTGACATCGGTAACGAGCATGTGGCCTGGCGCGTGGGTTATCGCTATCGAAGGCCGGGCGCTCATGATAACCGACTGGGGAGTCACCCCGCAGGCCCAGAACACGGGAATCTCCCCTGCCCTAATCGTTACCGAATCACCGAAATCGGGCCTGGCTATGTCTTTTATGCCGATACGTTCCGGGTCGCCGATGTGTACCGGAGCGCCGTGAACACGGGGCATCGAAGCGGTTACCTGAACCGCCCGCACGACAAATTCCGGCGGAACCGGCCTCATGCTTACCACCATCTTTCCGCGAAAGATCCCGGCGCTTTCGCAGTCGATACCGGTAACGTACATCGGCACGTTTTTGTCTTCCTCAATGTGCCGTACCGGAATACCCGCGGCAAGCAGCTCCGCCTCAAACGAAAAACTGCAGCCGATAAGAAAACTTACAAAATCGTCCCGCCAGAACGCCGAAACGTCGGTATATTCGCCGTCAAGGGTTCCGTCCCTGTAGATACGGTAACGGGGAATGTCCCGCGCAATGTCGGCGCCGGGGGCTATGGTTTTAAGAAAACGGCTTCCCCTGTCGCTTACCTCAAGAACCGGGCAGCTTTTCGGATTCCGCTGGGCAAAAAGCAAGAAATCGTAGGCGTATTCCGCGGGAAGCACCGCGAGATTCGCCTGGGCATAGCCGGCGCACATTCCGGAAGTGTGCTTTGTGATTTTTTCTTCCCGGATAAGGTTCCGCAGTTCCCGTGGCGGCATGTGTTCGTAATCCATAATCGTTTCCTGTTATCCAAAACTTCTTTCCCAAAAACCGGAGTTTTGGAAAGCCTCACCTGTATTTTTTTTCAAGCCGGCGCAGCATCCGGCCCGTTTCCCGATAGCGTTTTTCGGCTTCCGCATGGGATATTCTTACAAAGCGGACGGCCGAGCCCGGCGCGGCCTGGGCCAGCTTCCAGAGGTCGCCGGTTATCACCGCGCCGATTTTCGCGTAACCGCCCGTTGTCTGCCTGTCGTTCAAAAGGACGATAGGCTTTCCCGATCCGGGAACCTGAATTGCCCCCAGGGCAATTCCGTCGGAGACAATGTCCGTTCCGTTCTTTGACGCGACTTGCGGGCCTGTAAACCGTACCCCCATTCTATCGCTGTCCGCCGTCACAGTATACACCGAGCCGTAAAACGTTTCCATTCCCTCGCCGCTAAAGTACGATGCCTGGGGGCCCTGGACAACATGAAGCGCAAGGGGATCCCCCTGCTCATAGGCCGCCCGGATCGGGAACGGAGAAGCCTCCGGGGGGAAATACCGTTTTTCCGTATCGGGGAAAAAACCGTCAGCGGAAAAACCGCCGGGGAAACCGCGGAACGGAATACGGTCGGCGGATTTGAGGGCCCTTCCTTCAAATCCGCCGATACGGGCCTTGAGGTTTGTGGAACAGCTTCCCAGTACTTCTTTGACGGCAAAGCCCCCGGCGACCGCAAGGTAGGCCCTGACTCCGGAAACGGCAAAGCCGGTATGGAGGATATCCCCTTTCTCAAGGCAAAACGCCCTGTTCATCGCGATCGGACGGCCGTTGAGAAGGGGCTTCATATCCGCCCCGGCAAGAACGGCGGCGGCCTTTTCGTCAAACAGGAAAGAAGCCCCCGAAAGGGTCATTTCAAGCGCCGCAAGGCCCGGCGGGTTGGACAAGAGGATGTTGGCAAGCCTGAACGAAAAGCCGTCCAGCGCGCCGGAAGGAGAAAAACCGGAATCCATGCAGCCGGTTCTTCCGGCGTCCTGTACCGTGGTAAGGATCCCCGGATCGATAACGGTCATACCCATTCAGGCGCCGCCCGCGATGTTGTCGTATTCGTCCCGGTTTACCGGATAAAAGCGGATACTGTCCCCGGCCCGGTACAGGAAAGGTTCGGCCCGGTCAGGATCGTAGGGCTTAAGCGGCGTTCTGCCGATGATCCGCCAGCCTCCCGGCGATTCAAGCGGATAGATTCCCGTCTGGGCGCCGCCGATCCCTACGGAACCGGCGGGGATTTTTGTCCGGGGCGTTTCCAGCCGGGGCGTTTCCAGGGCCGGGTCCAGGCCGCCCAGGTAGGGGAAGCCGGGCAAAAAGCCGAGCATGTAGATACGGTACAGGGGCGAAGTATGCCGGGCGATCACCTCTTCCCGGGGAAATCCTGTGTGGGCGCAGACCGCGTCCATATCCGGGGCGAAATCGCCGCCATAACAAACCGGTATGTCGACGACCCTGCCCCTGCCCTGCCCTGTCCCGGGATTTTTTTTCGCGCGGGACGCAAGCGCCGCGGAAAGCTTTTTGCCCGAAATCACCATGGGGTCGTAACAGACCAGAAGCGACGCGTAGGCCGGAACCATATCCACCACACCGCGCAGGGGCTTTTCCCGAAGGCTTCCGGCAAGACCATGGACACGGCTGTTCAACGAAAGGGAAATTTCGTTCCCGAACTCAACCCAAACGGCGCTGTCGCCCGCGGGACTTATCGTCACCGCGTTTTTCCCGCCGGTTTTTTCGCCTGAAACACCAGGTTGTCGAAATAGCCCAGCTCGATGGTTTTGTCAAACCAGGTTTTACAGGTTTCCTTTAACGCGTCGGCGGAAAGCACACATTCGTTCATCAGCGTGATAAGGGCTTTGTTTTTTACGAGGTTCATGCCGTCTACGCTGGGGATCTGCCAGCCGTACATGTCGATAAGGCCGTATTCGCCGGCCGCGGTAAGGGCGCGCTCTTCCAGATCCGCCGGGTACAGGGCTTCGTGGTTTTTTGCCAGATGGGCAAGAGCGGCGCAGAGGGCGTAGGCCCCCCAGTTGGAAACCGTCGCGGTAACAAGGACATCGGCGGAAGAAGCCGCGGCGATTCCGCCGCCGCAGCCACAGGAACATCTTCCCGGTCCGGCGTAGGGTACGCGGCGCTCAAGGTGAGACATCAGCAGGCCCATGCCGCATTCATTTCCCAGATCCCCTATGGCAAAGGCCGGGACACCTTTTTTTCGCAAAAGAGAAAACAACACGTCGCTTTTCGCCTCCAGGCCGCTTACGTCAAGGCCGGCGGCGTTGTGGTATACGCCTTTTTTGTTCGCTCCGGGCGCTTCCACCGCTATACAGCATTTGGGGAAACAGCCGGATTTTTTCGCGTCCCGGCACAGCGCTTCGGCGGCATCAGCAGCGCCCGAGGCGGATTTGGTAAACTCGACTATGCCCGCCGAAAGGGGCATGGAGCGCAGCGTATCCAGCGAATCGTACAGGTGAAAACCCATGACGGCGCAGAGCTTCCTCATCGCGGGAACCGCTTCGCCGGGCAGGACAAATACCGGTTTTACATTGCGGGTGATGATCAGGCTCCGGGCCAGGGCGGCGGCGCCTACCGGCCCATCGGTTTCGGCCTTGCGGTAAGGCGGCAGTACAAAACCGGTAATGATAAAAACGGTGTCGCCGTCTTTAAGGACGGAAAGCAGCCTGCGCGCCGCCTGAGTCGTAAGCGGCCCGCCGGATTTTTTACAGGCCTCGTCGTAGAGGATCCTGCAAACGCCGTAACCCCGGAGATCCAGGTTGATAAGGCTGTCAAGGTTTTTCCCCAGATTGTACTCGGTAAGTTCCGCCTGCGTCATGGTTTTTGGTATCCGGTCGCCATGCTGAAATCCGCCATTACCGCGTTCTGGATCTTCTCAAGCAGTTCCGGATCCCTGCCCCCGACAGGCTTGCCGTCAATGTAATCCACGCCAAGGCCGAAGGTACTGGTACTTGAGGTAAGCGCTTCGTCGGCGTCAAAAAGCTCGTCCAGGGTAAATTCCCGCTCTTCAACCGGAACGCCGATCGTGTCACAGATCCGGGTAAGGTGTCCCCGGGCGATTCCCTTGAGGATGTACCTGTCCGCCGGGTGGGTGATAAAGGTTCCGTTTTTAAGAATATGCACATTGCTGTGGGCGCATTCGGTAACGATATTGCCGCGGTGAAAAACCGCTTCGTGGGCGCCGGCTTCTTTTGCCCTTTGGGCCGCGATGACGCCGGGGATAAGGTTGAGGGTTTTAATATTGCAGTGCAAAAAACGGGTGTCTTCTACGGTAACGAGTTTAACTTTTTTGCCGAGGTCGGGGACGGCGGCGGCCTTTATCATGATCCAGAGGTTGGAAGGACCGTCGGGAAAAACGTGGTTCCGCCGCGCCGTTCCCCGCGAAACCTGCCAGTATACGAGAACTTCGTCGTGATCCACTTTGGCTGTCATATCGTTCAATATGGCCTTGAGCTTTTCTTTGGAAAGCCCCGGATTTATTTCCAGCAGTTTGGCGCTGTTAAAAAACCTGTCGACATGATTATCCAGCAGATAGATCGTTTTTTTGTAACAAATGGCCGCGTCATACACCCCGTCGCCGAAAAAGCAGGCTCGGTCGTTCATCGGCACAGTCATCTCGTCCAGGGGACCCCATGTCCCGTTGTAATACCCCAGTGCGTCCATTGCGTGTCTCCTTTTTTGTTCACAAAGAGCCCTCCCAGAAACCGAAGTTTCAGGAAGGCTTCCAAACGCAGAATTTTTCCATGCGGGTAAAAGCCATCTTCCGGAATCGAACCGAAGACCTCGAGATTACAAGTCACGCGCTCTGCCAACTGAGCTAAGATGGCG
>JAIROH010000023.1 GCA_031257595.1 Treponema sp.
ATTGCGGGTAAAGCCTTCGGAAACGGCTTTTTCCAGGGGGATGGCGTCGGCTATGGCGCCGTCCAGGTACTTTTTTCCGTTATATGAAACAATCGGCGCCGCGTAGGGCATTGAAGAAGAGGCTTCCAGAATCGTGTAAAATTCTTCCGGGGCAAGTCCCGGCCTTTTTTCAAAATACTCCGCCCGCCCGGTTTCGCAGTCCGTGCAGACCGCGGTAAAACGTACCGGAGAATCAACAAAGCTCTTCCAGTCAAACGGAACCAGCGTATTGGGGATCTGATGAAACACAAAGTCCATGCCGAAAATGGATCCCGTGGTAATGAGGCTACGCAGTGAAAGGTAGCGCGGATCTCCGTGGAAACGCCGCAGTATCTCAAGGTTGCGGCCCCTCTGGCCGGACACGTAGGAACATCCCATGCCCGCCCCGGCCGAAACCCCGATAACGTAGGGAAACAGAATCCGCTCGTCAAGAAACGCGTCCAGAACCCCGGCGGTGTAGTTTCCCCGCAGACCGCCGCCTTCAAGGACAAGACCCAGGTCAAGCATGTTTATCCGGCGCGGATTCCGCCCGCCGCGGAAAGGCCTTTCGTTTTTGAATATCCGCCAAAACATATAGCGGGACACCCATCGGGACATTCATTGAAACATACATCAGAACATTCACCGTACAAAGGCTTTTTTCAGAAATTCCAGATCCAGTTCAGGGTACACCGGATAACGGTCAAGGAGTTTTTTTACCCGCCCCAGGGCTTCCGCCCCGGCTTTTTCGTCAATAACATATTTGGCCTTGCTGGATTTGGACGGATATTTCGCGTCCCGCGCGGGATGGGTGTTTTTTACCACGAGGCCGATAATCGCGCCAAGCTCTTCCATTTCCGGCCTGCCCATGCCAAGACTTGTTACCGCCGCCGTACCAATTCGCAGGCCCGACGTATACCAGGGGCCGTTGGGATCGAAGGGGAGGCTGTTCCGGTTACAGGTTATGCCGCATTCGTGAAGGGCGCTTTCCGCCTGCCTCCCGGTAATGGCCGTCGAAGTTTCCGGCCCGCCGGCCGAAGCGGAAACGTTTACCAGAATCAGGTGGTTGTCCGTGCCGCCGGTAAGGACCGTAAGGCCGTTTTTGATACAGGAATCGGCCAGCGCGCGGCAGTTTTCCACGATTTTGGCCGCGTAGACCCGAAATTCCGGCCGGCCGGCCTCCCTGAAAGCCACGGCCTTGGCCGCGATAACGTGGGGCAGCGGCCCGCCCATCGTAAGGGGGCAGCCCTTGTCCAGCGCTTCGGCGAATTCAGCCTTTGCCAATACCAGGCCGGCCCGCGGCCCGCGGAGGGTCTTGTGGGTGGTGCTGGTAACCACATGGGCATGGGCGACAGGGTCGTAGTCCCCGGTGAACACCTTTCCCGCCACAAGGCCGGCAAAGTGGGCCATGTCCACCATAAAGACGGCGCCGACCGAATCGGCTATTTCCCTCATGCGTTTACAGTCGATCTTTCGGGGATACGCGGAATAACCGGCCAGGAGTATCAGCGGCTTCACGTCCGCGGCCTGGGCGGCAATGGCGTCGTAATCCAGCGTTCCCGTTTCCGGGGATACCGAATAGCCGTAAACGTCGAACATGCGGCTGGAAAGGTTGTAGCGGTAGCCGTGGGTAAGGTGGCCGCCGGAATAATAATCCAGCCCCAGGAGTTTCTGGCCGCCAAGATCGGCTTTGAGTTCTTTCCACTGGGTGCCGCTCAGCTTGTAAAGGTTTGTCTCGCCGTATTTGGCAACGGCGGGGTTTTCTATCTTTGTCGTCAAAATCGCCCAGTAGGCCAACACATTGGCGTCGGCCCCACAGTGGGGCTGGACATTGGCGTATTCGGCGCCGAAAAGTTTCCGGGCTTCTTCGGCGGCGGCGGATTCCACGGCGTCGACGTTTTCGTTTCCCGCGTAAAAGCGGTGGCCGGGCATGCCTTCGGCGTATTTGTCGGTAAGGAGGTTCCCCATGGCAAGCTGTACCGCCATCGAGCAGTAGTTTTCACTGGCGATAAGCTTAACCCGGCTGCGCTGGTTTTCCAGCTCTTTTACGATGGAAGCGGCGATTTCCGGGGCGACGGCCGCGGTCTCGCTGAGGTTGCAGAGATAGGCAAGAAAGGCGGTGTTTACCTTATCGGGCTTAACAGATGAAAGATATTCGGCAATGGCGTTCATGGTTACTCCTGTGAAAAACGGCGGCGGTGCCGTTTATGCTATACTCCATAGATTTAAGTTTGTCAGGTAAGGAACCGGCTGATCCTTTACCTGAGATGCGGGACGATTCAGTATAGCCGGTATTTGCGGGACAGATCAATTATG
Organism: Treponema sp.; assembly: GCA_031257595.1. Classification (GTDB taxonomy): domain Bacteria; phylum Spirochaetota; class Spirochaetia; order Treponematales; family Breznakiellaceae; genus JAIROH01. The sequence continues at coordinate 2,335 of JAIROH010000023.1, forward strand.
CTACGATGGATACTGTAGGATACTTTATATGAATATCAAAGATAAAAAAATGCTGGCTTTGATCGGTTTAACAATAACCGCTTTTATAACAATGCTGCTGATATGCGGCGCCGGGGTATACGGTTACGCGATTGCCGGGCAATTCAATAATGTCATGCAGGTAGGCATGATTTTCACTTTGGAAAGCGTTGCCCGTTGCGCGATGATTCCCATTGCCGGTAAACTTGGCGACAAGGCCGGACGTAAAAAGTTGTTTTTGTCCGCCCTGGCTCTGTATATTGTTTCCTATGCCGTCGGGGCATTTTCAACAAATTTCTGGATGTTCGTTATCGCCCGTATGGTTTCCGGTTTCAGCTGGGGTCTTTTTATAACAAATATCTTTGTTTTGGTAGCCGATGTTTTCGGCAGGGACAAGGCCCCCAAATTTACCGGGTATGTGCAATCCTTCAGCACCGCGGCGTTGATCGCCGGCGCTCCTTTCGCGGGTATTGTCTGCTCGGTAAACTGGAGACTGGAATTCTATATCACGCTTCCTGTTTTGGCGGCTGCTTTCGTCCTTTGCGCGATCGGACTTCCCGATGTTCCCAAATTCTCGGCGGGTAAACCGATGGACACAGGCGGCGCGTTATGTACCCTGGTGTTTGTGGTTCCCTTTTCCCTGGCCATGAGTTGGGGCAGCGTCTATGGCTGGACCTCCGCGATTATTATTGCCTTATTTGGAGCCGCCGTTATCGGCATAGCCGGTCTTGTTTTGTTTGAGCGCAGGGCGAAGGAACCGATATTCCCCGGAAGGCTGCTTAAAAATAAATTTTACGTATCGATTTTTATCATCAACTTTTTTTATTCGGTTGCGAATGCGGCGGCCAACTATGTTCCGACTTTTGTTCAATATTTCCTTGACTTTAACAGTTATATCGCGGGAACCATAGCGCTTCCCGGATTTCTGATTGCGATTGTTCTGACGATACTCTTCGGACATCATGCGGCAAATACAGGAAGATACAAGGGAATAACGATGGCTTGGGTATTCGCGACTGTCGCCGCCGGCATTATTTTTCTGTTTCTGGACGGCGGAGCTCCCGTAATTGCCCTGATAATTCTTATCGCCGGCATAACGCCTTTGGCGGCTGTCAATGGCGCTCAGCAGATTGTTCCCTATACCTATCCGATGAAAGTTCTTAAGAGCGAAGAATTGGCGACCGGCATGGCGTTTATGAGTTTTGGCGGTACATTCGGCAACACGTTTGCCAATGGTATATGCGGCGCGCTTATGACGACGCCTGATGGTATCCTGCGTGTTTTCATGGTGCCTGTGTTCGCGGGATCCGTAATGTTGCTGTTTGCGTTATTGTTCAAAGACATCAAACAGGGTGAAACCGTTTGAACCACGGATGACGGGTACTAGGAGCCTGTTGCACTTGTGGATATTTTTGCATACTTATGCAAAAATATCCCGATTTGCGGGCTCCTTTGGCAGTTTGCATGGTATAAAAATTCACTTTCGTGA
>JAIROH010000050.1 GCA_031257595.1 Treponema sp.
GGGCGTTTGAACCCGGCGTTATTTTGCGCGGATTCCCGTTCAAGCCTTTCCAGGTAATAACCGTAATTGCCGAAAAAAAACCGCGCCGTCGACGGACGGACAGGATCGTCAGGCGGCTGCAATTCCAGGGTTTTGGTCGACAGGGTTTCCATAAAAGCGCGATCGTGGGAAACAAAAATTATCGTTCCCGTAAATTTGACCAGGGCTTCAAGAAGTATGTCTTTGGAACTGATGTCAAGGTGATTTGTCGGTTCGTCAAGGATAAGAAGATTGGCCGGCGTAAGCAGGAGCCGCAGCAGGGCAAGCCGGCTTGTTTCGCCTCCCGACAGGACCGATATGGGCTTGTAAACATCGTCGCCGCGAAAAAGAAAAGCCCCAAGCATATCCCTGACGCCGGGGATATTCGCGGGGGCACAGGACTCGATAAACGAAAGAACGGTCTGGTTCCCGGCGTCGGACAGGCCCTGTAACAGCCTGGTGTTCTCCTGACAAAAATATCCGGAAACAATGCCTGTGCCGTATTGCAGCGTTCCCGAGTCGGCTGAATCGACTCCGGCAATAATGCGCAGCAGGGTGGATTTGCCCGCCCCGTTCCGTCCGACAACAACCAGATGTTCACCTGAATCCACGCTGAGATCAAGCCCCGAAAGAACGGGGCGGTTTTTATACGATTTGCAAAGCCCCGAAACGCCAAGGGCATTACGCCCCGAATGGGGAGCGGGCGGAAAATTAATGGAGATTTTTTTTAGCGATTCGGGAATTTCTATACGCTCCATTTTTTCAAGCCGTTTTATCCGCTCCTGAACCATCGCCGCCTTGCTTGCCTTGTAGCGGAAACGGCGAATCAGATCTTCCGACTTTGCTATTTCTTCCTGCTGGGCTTCGTATTGTTTATAGAGATTTTCCAGTTCCTGCCGTCTGAGCTTTTCGTAGGCGCTGTAATTTCCGTAATACCGTTTAAGGGAACCCCGAAAAAGTTCGTAGACTTCGTTCACCGTTACGTCAAGAAAATACTTGTCGTGAGAAACCAGAAGGCAGCCGCCCTGAAATGCCTGAAGCCAGCTTTCCAGCCAGGAACGCGCTTCAATGTCCAGATAATTTGTCGGTTCGTCAAGCAGGATGATGTCGGGGTTTTTAAGCAGCACTTTTGCAAGGATAATACGCATCTGCCAGCCTCCGGAAAACGTTCTACATTCCCTTGAAAAGTCGTTTTCCGCGAAACCAAGCCCCCTGAGTACCGAAGAAATAACGGCGTCCCGGCGGTAATAGCCTGAGTTTTCTATCGTTTCCTGCAGCCGGTGGTATTTTTCAATCAGAACGGCGGTCGCCGCGTCGTCGTTTTTGCTGTATTCCAGTTCTTCGCCGATGGTTTCCATGCCGGCTATAAGATCCGCGATGTCGCTGTAGGCGCTTTCCGCCTCGCTCCACAGCGGCGTACCCTGCCCGCCGGCGGAATCGGAACTTTGGCCGGCGGAAAGCGGACTTCCCGCCTGGGGCAGGTAGGCGATACGGCAGGTTTTTTCGGCGGTAACGTCTCCGGAATCCGCCTGAATCTCTCCGGCAATGATTTTAAGGAGCGTGGTTTTCCCGGAGCCGTTGATCCCCGCAAGCGCCGCGCGGGAACCGGGCGCAAGGAAAAGGCTTACGTCTTTGAGAATGTCCCGGTCGCCAAAAGCCAGGGAGATCCTGTTACATTGAACGCGCCCGCCTTTTTTGGATCCGTCCGGCTGTTTGGGGAGTTTCATTTGCCGCGTCATTCGGCGCTGAAATATATTACCAGAGAATAAGCGTCGGAACGCGTTACGGTCAGGCCGTCCAGGTTTGCCGCGGGAACATACTCAAATCTAAGCCCCTGGGGTTCCATCGAATACAGAAAAGTCAGTTCTTCCTTTGGCCCGCTTACGGTATCAAAAACCATGACAATGGCGCCGTCGTACGATTCTTCAAGAGCCTTGTCCGGATAACGGCCCATATCAACATTGCCGCTGTACAGGGCCGTCTCACCGAGCATCCCCTGGGGAAGGTTTACCGCCCCGGCCCAGGTAAAACGCCCTCCCGATGTAAAGATAATTGTCCCAAAATTAACGCTGGAAAAAGACGGGCCGTTTGCGTAGATCGCCTGAAACAACGCCTGCCGCCTTTCGTTCTCTTTTCTGATGATATTTTCCGCGGTTTCGGGAAGGCTCACAAAAACGGCCGACCTTTGCTGTCCGTTCTGATCCGCATACTGAACCAAAAGATTTGATTCTGAACGAAGACTTACCCTGAGTGTGGAACCTTCAAAGCTCCAGTTACGATCCGCTTCTTTTTTTATCCGGTTATAGGGGAACCTCAGATCGACATTGGGAAGAAAAACCCTCGCCGTGCCGGATTCGGTTCCGCTGTCAAATCCCCAGCCTTTGGAAAGGTTTTCAATATTGATTTTCCCGGACGCGACCATATTCCCGTAGAATTCAGGATACCATATACGGGACAGCATAATGTCCAAATTGGCGTCTCCGGCTGTGTCTATATCACGCTTTTCCTGGACTAACGGCCCCGTTTCATGTTCAAAGAGTTTAAGCCGGTAAGAAAAACAGTAGCCCACGGCGCCGTTTTCCGTAAGTACCACCAGCCAGTCTCCGGGAAGCGGCGCCCCGGTGGTACTTATCGCGGACACACCTTCGGCTTTGCGCAAAACCTTGACTATCTCTCCCAGTTTAAGCCTGTATACCCTGCGGGAATTATTTTCCGGCTGATCCCGTACCGGAAGGCCGTCCTGCAGGGTTTCCGCGTAGGTATGGGCGTATTCCTGAAATTCCAGGGCGCGTTTTTCAGCGGCTTTTTGGTTCTTTGTAAGTTCCAGATGAGCAAGGGGTATTTCTACCATTTCTTCCTTGTCGCCGGAACGGTACGCTTCCGGAACCCCGGCAATCCAGAGTTGTTCTATGTTGGAACGTACATAGACCGGAACTACCGTTCCCGATGGAATCGCCGGTTCTTCGACATACCACAAAAGAACCCCCCAGCCTATGGTTTTTGAACACGCGGAAAAGGCCAGGATCGGGAAAAGCGCGAAAACGACAACACGAAAAAAATGTCTAAACCCCATAAAAACAAGTATATCCCCGCGCCCGTTTGGGGATCAAGGCGATGTGGCGCCTAGTGTTGCCCGAATCAAAATGCCAAATAAGTAAAATCTGTCGTCGCTTATTATCGAGGCAGGCACACAAAAAAATCGGGGGGCCTGGCCACAAAAACCCGTCCCGGACAAGTCCGGCCCGGTTTTTGCGGCCACCCCACGTTGCTTTTTTGTAAGTGTGCCTGCCATACACCCCGGCGACGACAGATTTCGTATGTATTCTTTAATCCGGCAAAACTATCAGAGAGGGCTTTTACTTACGGAAGAGGACCTTGTTGAATTCTGTCTGGGACAGAACACTAGCAGTTTGTTGCACTTGTGCATAAAACCGTATAAAAATTCACGAAAGTGAATTTTTATACCATGCAAACTGCCAAAGGAGCCCGTAAATCGGGATATTTTTGCATAAGTATGCAA
>JAIROH010000177.1 GCA_031257595.1 Treponema sp.
AAAAATCCTTCTATACCCAATGTGATAAAGCGGAACGTTTTCCGAAGCGCCCGCCGGGGTAAATTCAGGTCGTTTTCCGTATGGTAATACCGCATAAGTACCATGCCGAGGAGGAGAAACACCCACTGGGAAATATCCTCGGAACCAAGACCGGAACCTATATTAATACCGGAAAAAAAGTCAAAAAGCCGGAACGGCAGCGAGATATCAAGTTCAAGCCGCTGTACACACACCCAGTCCATCGCGACAAGAATTTCCGGCCGGCTTTTAAGGTACGCGGCGATGGAAAATATTACGAGGTAAAGCCGCTCTTCCCAGCGCGGCGAAAGGCCGGAACAAGCCTTGGCGATTCCCGCGATCCGTTCAAACTCGGTCATAAAAAGCCGGGAAAGCATATCGCGTTTGCTTGTAAAGTGGGCGTAAAGCCCGCTTTTGGAAAGGCCGGAAAGCCTCGCAACGGTTTCCATCGACGCGTTCCACGCGCCGGCGTCGGCAACGGCTTTTGCCACAGCCTTGAGCAGAGGATCGCTTTCCGGAAATTCTGAAACGGCAAGGTTTTCCAGTTTTTCAAACGGAACCCTGTCAATCAGTTCTTTGTCAAAACAAAGGCCGTGCCAGACTTTTTCCACGGTAGAATTGACGCAAAGTTCCAGCTCTTCTTCCGTCAGGGGAACTTCCGGGCTGCGGCATTTTTTATAGAAGAGTTTTGGCCCGAAAAGGCTGGTTGTGCCGGCAAGAAACACCACGGAAGGGTACTGGCTTTTGGGAAAGGGCAGGTTTTTTTTGTTCAAAAAAGGAAAAGACACGCCGCGTTTTTCCAGTTCTTCCAAAAAGTGACTGAGCCGGAGTCCCGGCCTGTTTAGTTTGTTCCATGTAAAGAAGGAAAAAATAAAAAACGGAAAATTACCGGCAAAGTATTTTGTTGTCGCCCTGGTCATGCCGAGAAGCTTTTCCCGTTTGTTTTCCGCGGCCGCGACTTTTTCCAGTTCCGGCTTTAGGGATTCGGCGTAACTATCAAAAAAACGGTTGTCCATCGCTTTAAACAAAGCGTTTTTATCGGAAAAATGCCGGTACAACGCCGCTTTGGATACCCCCAAAGCTTTTGCCAGTTTGGAGAGGCTTGTGTTTTTGTAAAGTTCCTGCCCCCAGACCCTGAAGGCAGCGTCAACAATATCGTTTCTGGTCATGGCCTTTCCGTCCGGCTTTACAGTTACGCGGGTCCCGGTGTTTTTAGATCAATAAGTTTGTTTCACCGCCGTTACCGACCGGTCGGTAACGAAAACAATAACAGGCCGTATCAAAAAAAGCAAGGGCCGTATTGCGGGGAAGCAGGGCTCCTGCGTTTACTTTCAAGTACCGCGAAACTACCGGTTTTGGAAGAAATTTTAACCACCAAGTCAAATAAGTCGAATAAGCTCCGGTACAAAATCTCTTTTTTCCTTCCTTCTTCGAATTTTTCGCCTTTGCGGTGAATTTTTTCTTCAAAGTATTCTGGTTTTAAGGGAATTTCAGTATTGAAAAAAGTGAATGCAGAAACCCTGGCGGGGGAGGCTCCGCGGCGGGGAAGTTCATTTGAAAAGTTTCCGGGCCGCGGAGATATAACCGCCGCGAAGAACCGTAACGTCATTGGAGATGATCATTGCCCCGGCGTCGTTCCGGTAAATCTCTTCGATTAAAGATTCTTTGCCCTTGCGGTTTGCGAAGATCATAAGTACGGTTTTTTCCGAATCCCTGCCCCTTGCCTTTATGACGGTAACCCCGTAGCCTTTGGAACGGAGCATAACTATAAGTCCTTCACTTTTTTCCTGGGGAATTATCGCCTGTATCATCACCTTGCCCAGGCCTATATAGTTTTCAATCAAAGAGCCAAGGTAGACCCCAAGGGAAAAACCCATGCTGTAAACAATGCCTTTAATCGGGGCCTGGGCAATCCCCGTAACTACCCTTGCCGCCATAAAGACCCACAGGACAATTTCAAAAAACGAAAGGATCGTTCCCTGGGTACGGTATCCTTTGTTAACCAATATTTGCCGCAGCGTACTTATGGTAACTTCAATAGCTTTTGAAAAAAATATAAGAGACAATTCCAGCGGAGAAACCACGGTGAAAAAATGAATAACCTGTTCCATGCGTTAAGTATAGCTGAACTTTTTCAAAATGTCAGAGAAACCATCGGTTGCACGACAAACACGGCGGATCTTTACGTTTGGCCCGCCGGTTCTACGCATAGTTCCACTTCGCCGTCAAAACCGTTGTGGTATACAAGGAGCCGCCGCTCGCCGGGCCGGTATTCCGCGTGGGGACCATCCCCCGTTTGGGGCGCTGTTTGCGGTAGTGTCCCAAACGGGGCCGCGGTTCCAGAGGGGGCGGCGGGGCGCACTTCGACGAGGGTTTTTTTATCCCAGACGGAGTCCGGGATAAAAAGAACCGTGGGGGCGGTAACCGAGGTATCCGGCAGGAACCGGAAACAAAGGCGCTTTGTTTTTCGGTTCCAGCTGAAAAAAAGCGGCGTCCCCGCGGTTGCCGCCGGATACGGCCTTAGCCAGCCGGCGGCGGCCCTGGGCCGCGAGGAGTTCCCCGCCCGGCCCGTGGTGACAATTGAAAAATCCTCGTTGTTCCAGAAATCACCCCGGGAAAACTCATTATCCGCCGAATAACACCAGACGGCGGAACTCAACAGGTATTCGTCGATTGCATCGTAATACATGGAAAACGCCTCTTCGTGAATACGGTAATCGCCGGTTTTAAAGGCTCTTCCCTTAAAAAGGTCGAACGGAAGGCCGAATTCACCTACCATGTTCGGCACGTCGCCGGAAAGGTATAACGCGATCTGCTCCCGGTAAAGGCGTTTCACGGCCTTTCTGCCGACGACGATTTTGCCCGACCTTGTGTCGTAGTTAAACCAGGGCCTGAACTGTTTGATAAAAAGTGTCGGGCCGTCGTACCAATGAAAAGCGTGAACGATCTGTAACGGCGGGCTAAGGCTTTCCGGGCTTTCCGTGTTTAAAGGCGTCTGCCCGGTTTCGGGACTGTCCGCGTTTAAAGGGGCCTGGGTTTCCGTACTGTTCACTCCCGGCGGCCCGGCCCCGGGCACGGCGTCCGAATCTCTCAAAGAACCGCGCAAGGAATCGCCTGTCCCGATACCGGCGGGCACGCCTTCGATAAAGAAAAACGTTTTTTCATCGGCCTCACCGATCCTGCGGGTAAACCGTTTTATAAAGGGCCCGAGAAAATCGGGGACAAATCTGCCCTTATAACGGGCAAAGTAATCCGGCCGTAAAAGCCTGGGCTTTCCCTGTTGATCGTTCCAGATTCCGGCGGTCTTCCAGGGACAGGAAAACCCGCCGGTAAATATTCCGGTCCCGTGAGGATTGAGGATCGCCGTTCCTTTCCGCTTTACCCCGAATATCCCGGTACTGTAAACCGGAATTTCCACGGTATGGCCCGACGCGGCGGCCATGGCGGCAAACGGGCTTGGCATGGGACCCGCGGCGACCATGTTGTTTTCAAGACCCGAAAGATCCGTGTAGCCGATAAATCCGGGATGAGGTTCGTTCATGACACCCCAGCCGGCTATGGCTTTGCAGTTTTTAAGCCGCCGTCTGGCGTGGGCAAAGGCTTCAATATACCGGTTCTGGAGCCAGTCCTGAACGCCCTCGCCGTCAACGTTCGATTTCGGGGCAAAAACGCCGCCCGCGAAAAACAACGTAAACATCGTGGCGGCGGCATAACGGTTACAGCCCGCGGGCCAGGTCATAACAGGACGGTGTTCCGGCGCGGCTACGCCGGTAACGCCTCGGGGAAGTATCGCGCCTGCATCTTCAAGGCGTCCGATGTCGATGCCAAGCTTTTCCAGGGTCCACGACGGGGCGCCGTCTCCGCCCGCCGCTCTTCCCCACACATCCTGATGGGGATCGATAAAGACCGAAACGCCGCGCTTTTCAGCGCAGAGCAACAGTTTGCGAAGGTAGGCCAGGTACGCTTCGTCGTATATGCCGGGACCGTCATGTTCAAGGGCTTCCCAACACACTACGAGCCGGTTAAACGTAAAACCCCAGCCGGCCAATTCGGCGAAACGCTCGTCGGCTTCTTCCAGGGGGAAAGGCCGGCCGGAGAAACTTACCCCGCGGCCGCTGTTGCCGAGGCTGCCGCCGGTACTGTTACCGGTCCAGTCGACGGCCGTGTCCGCTTCCCGGTAAAGGCCGGCGGGGATTTTGGAGCTGCCTCCCAGGTTACAGCCCCGCAGGATAAGCCGGCGGTTTTCATTATCACATATCCACGTACCTTTTATGTACATCTTTGCCTCTTTGCCGGTACAGCGCCCGTACCGGCCTGGAAACGATCAGCCTCTCTGCGGCAACAAGCATCGGTGGCTACGCCTTTGCGACTGTACCGGCCTTAGCACGGTGGACCTCAGCGCGGCAACAAGTATCGGCGATAACGCCTTCTACGCCACCGGCGGCGACAAGGCCCCTGCTGTTACGCTGCCCCAAGCCGCGCCGTCGCTAGGAGCCTGTTGCGCTTGTGGATATTTTTGCATACTTATGCAAAAATATCCCGATTTATGGGCTCCTTTGGCAGTTTGCATGGTATAAAAATTCACTTTCGTGAATTTTTATACGTTTTTATGCACAAGCGCAACAAACTGTTAGGGACGACCGGTCATAACAGCTATAGCTCGTTTACCAAGACCGTTACCATCAAGACCCCCGCGAACAGAACCGGCTACGATACCGGCTGGCAGGCTAACTTTAAGAAGGCGTTCGGCATCAGCTGCGGAAGCAACACCGTAAACATCACCCTGACGATAGAAACAATACCATAATCCGCCATCCGTGCCGGTTTTTCAAGAGCATGCTCTGAGGTTTGC
>JAIROH010000214.1 GCA_031257595.1 Treponema sp.
CCGCGGATCCTCCGCCGAATTACCTTTCATACCCTCCGGATTTTTCTTTCTTTTATCCGAACAAGCTGACGCTTCTTTCCTTTTCCGCGAACATCTCGGGAACTCCGATGACTATCGGATCTTCCGGCGGCTCCCCAAAAACCGAAACGGAAGAAGTTTTTTCCGGATTTGAGGATCTGATTCCCCCCTGGGACAAAAAAACGGAGAGTCCCCCGAGAATCCCGGATGAAGAACTCAGTCCGCCCGGAATCGCGAGAACTTCCGCGGCCAGGGTTTGGGGGGGGCAAAAACTCGTTTTGGATTACCGTCTTAACCCATCGGCGGCAACGGAACTCCAGTTCGCCTCTTCCGACTGGGAACGGCAGGACGACATCGACTGGGATCTCGCTTCCCAGCTTTATACGGTACGCGCCGACGGAAATCTGGGCTTGACCCTTTCGGAAAACCGGGGGCTTTACACAACTTCGGTAAGGCTTTACGGTACTTCTTCGTGGCAGGATTATTCGTTTATAGATCGTCCCGCGGCGGAGGCCGAAAGTCTGCGGAAACAGGCCCACAGCATCAATAAAATTTCAAGTTCCGGAGAATACAACCTTACCCTCCGTCCCTTTTACGGAAATGAAGTCTGGAGCGCCGCGAATTTTCAATATACGCTCCGGGGAATACTGACCCAGACACAGTATGACGCGGCAAGCGATTCCTGGGCCTGGGTTAACGGATCCTGGAACAAGGATAAAATCGAAATACACAGGGTTCAGGCGAACCTTTTCGCCCAGGTAATGGACAAAACCCAAAGCCTTCTTGTAAGCGCCGATCTTCCCCCGGAAGAAAGCGCCGTTTCGGGCGACGCCACAATCCGGGCGTGGATTTCCGAAACCAACGCCCGTTCAAAAGTGCGAACGCCCTTTGAGGATCCTTTTTACGAACCGGTATATCTTACCGAGACCTTCCGTTTTCACGACAAGATTTCCCTGAGACAGTACGCGGTGTATACCCCGGAACTGTCCGAGTGGACCGTTTTTACCACAAGCCTTTCTTTTTGGGAGCTGACCGCTTCGTTCACGGCAACGCGAAGCAAAAGTTATGTTCTTGAAAAGGTGAGTTCTCCTTCGAGGCCTTCGGGCTGGCATGAAAGCAACAACGGCGAGGAAAGCCTTAATCCCCAGGAGTTCAGGATCAATTACAATAAGGTAATTTCTTCGGATCCGGACAGAAAGATAGGTTTTGGACTCAGGATAGATACCGGCGTTACTTTTGATCTGCGGCGCTATACCTACTCGAAATTTACGTTTGGCCTGGGCATAACCACGCATATCAACAATTTTCTTGATATAACCCTGAGTTCCTATTCGGAAAACAGCGAAATCTACCGGTATTTTTTCGATCATTCCGACGTGAATCTGCCAAGAAAAGATGTTTTTGAGGATCTTATGGATTCATTCAGGTTTGACGACATTAACCGGCGGCAGAGTTCCGGTTTCAAGCTCAAATCCTTTAAGCTGGATCTGGTTCATCACCTCGGCGACTGGGACGCGACTCTTGGAATACAGTTATCCCCGGAACTGGATACCGCCGCGAAAGAATACCGGTTTAATACGATAATTTCCTTTGTGATACAGTGGAAACCAATAAAAGAATTTAAAACGAAGATCGACTATGACAAGGACGGTTTCCGCTATAAATAAAGACGCCCGATAACCTTTTCCAGTTCCGCTACGCACCAGTCTTTGGTTTCCCGGAAAAGTTCCGTGGTCAAGGGCGCCTGCCTTCGGACAGCGGCCGCGACAGGCAGCAATGTGGTAACAATATTCCGGTTTTCATCTTCATGTTCGTCAAACGAGGAAAGCCCTTCGATTTTTCTTTTGTAGGATAAAAGAAATTCCAGGGCGGATCGCCGGGGACTGCCCGCGGCAAAAAGGGAAGTTGTCCGCCGTCCGGCCGGGGCGAATACGAAAGTTCCGTCTTTCGAAAAACGTTTTTTTGCGGAGGTTTTCTGTTCCAGCATCGTTTTGTAAAAACGAAGAGATTCGGTTTCATAGTACCAGCGGTTTTCACCGTTTTCCGCGGGATGTTTTTCCAGGAGCGGGCCGCGGTACAAAAACGCCGAATGCTGGGCTTCGATGGAAAGAAGGCGGTTTTGGTTTTTTTCAAAAAACGGATAAATATAAGTCCCCCGGGCGTATGTTCTTCCCTGGGGGTAGGAAAAATCGGCGCCGTACAGGGTAATTTCCGATGCCCCAAGGTTCTCGGCAAGAGAAAGGGCGGCGCAGGTAACATTGGCCCCGGAAGTGTCAAGGTTCGGCAGCGGCCGCCATAGGTTCCGGATATATTGGGCAAGGGGATGCCCGCCCGCGAAGAAGACGGTTTTTTCCGAACAGGCGGCGACACTGCGTGGGCTTGCCAGGTCGAGAAAAAGAAATGTTTTTTTGGGAAGTCCGCTGAAAAAGTGCTGATAGCTGATATGCTGGCAGTCTATGGACAACACCGCGTCGGGTTCAATGCCGGCGTTAAGCAGGGCGGGGAGGGAGGTGTCCGTGGCGATAAGAAAGACCCCGGCGCGTTCCTCCCTGAGCCGGAGAAGCCGGCCGTCCAGCGACGGCCCCGCCGCGGTGATCACCGTCCGGCGTACCGGCGGCAGGGAAAAATACGACCGTTCCGCCTGCGAAAGGTTCCGCAGTATGTTGGAAAACCAGCGTTTGCCAAACCACGCCTGTACCGAATAATCCCGGGTACAGAGGTCAACGGCTTTTTTTACTTCGTTGTGGGCCGGGACGAAAGCCTTAACGCCTTCCGTCCGGGGAAGCAGGGGAAGCGCCCGAATGCCCCCCTGCAGCGCGGGCCGGTAATGCCCGGTTATATAGGCCTGTATTGCCCCTTCCGGCGGATCTATCAGCAAACGGAAACGGGAGTCCCCGAACAGGCCGGTATAGTCTTTTGAACATAACAGTTCCGCGACGCCGTCGCAGATGTAATCGACAACCAGAACCTGTTTTGTTTCTTCCCTTTCAAGAAAGGCAAGGGGGGCAAAGCCCCCTCCAAGGCCAAGAATAATAAAAAAGCCCTCTCCGTTTGAAGCGCCGGCAAGCCTTTCCGCTTCCCGCCGGGGATCCACCGTGGAATGAAGCGGCCGTGCGGAACCGGAAGGCAAAACCAGGGCCGCCACGGTTTCTCCCGTCCGGGACAC
>JAIROH010000251.1 GCA_031257595.1 Treponema sp.
CTTGCCATACTTTTCTACTTAGGGTAAGCCCTTAACTTGTTGACATTGGTTTGCATGGTATAAAAATTCACTTTCGTGAATTTTTATACGGTTTTATGCACAAGTGCAACAAACTGCTAATAGCCCCCTGCCGTTTCTTCTCCCCGCTTTGTAAAGCTTCCGGCTTCTTAACCAAGATACTTTTATTATGCCGTAAAATGACAAAACAGGATAGCAGAGTTTTGAAACAACCTCAACTGTATCCTTATATCCCCGAAAATCGCCTATACTTGCAGCATGGAAACCATCCCGCGGCTTTTTGACATGATACGCCGCGCCCGGTACTGCGTCGCCTTTACCGGCGCCGGGGTCAGCGCGCTTTCGGGCCTTCCCTGTTTCCGGGATCCGGGCGCGGGCCCTGCCGGTGAATCAGGCCGCGGGATTCCGGAAAAAACCGCCGCCGAAATCGAAACAATGATACGGGAATTTTTTGGACCGGGCGCGGACCCCGGCTGGGAAGAACTTTTCAGCATAGAAACGTTTGAAAACGATCCGGCCCTGTTTTATCAAAAAGCGGGTCCGCTTTTGTATCACGATAAAGAGCCGTCAATTGTACACAGGATTCTTGCCGATCTGGAAAACGGCGGCTTTGTAAAGGCCGTGATAACCCAAAACATCGACATGCTTCACCAAAAGGCGGGCAGTAAAAGGGTGATAGAACTTCACGGATCGCCTGCCTTTCACTACTGTCTGCGCTGCGCCGGAATCAGGCTGCCGTTTGCGGAAGCCGCCGCCGTCTTCCGCGCCGCCCGCCGCGCCGGCACGACGGCGGGCCTGCCGCTGTGTCCTTCCTGCGCAAGGCCGCTCAAGCCCGCGATTACCCTTTACGGGGAACCCCTGCCGATTGAGGCCCGCCGGGCGGCGGAAACCGAAGCCCAGGCCGCCGACCTGATGCTGATCCTGGGCACAAGCCTTAAAGTGCGGCCCGCCGCGGAGATCCCCCGTACGGTTCTGCGGCGCGGCGGCCGTATTGTAATTGTAAACAGACAGGACACCGTTCTTGACGACAACACCGCGCTTCGTTTCCGGGAACTGGAAGAAGTTTTTCGCGGTTGAGGGCAACGCTGATTAACGTGTGGCTTCGCCAACTATGTTGGCGCATCATCGTTGCATTTACGATTCTGAGGAGTTATGCTGTTTGTGCTAATGTTCGATTAAATTGGCGGCGATTCCGCCGCCTAAATAGGAGTTATTGATGAAAAAAATCGCCCTTGTTTCAGCCGTTTTTGTTTGCGTATTGATGAACCTTCCGGCCCAGGACAGCCGGGCGGCCTTTGCCTTAAACCACTATGCGGCCCGGAACTTTATCGCGGGCGCCCTGAGTACGGCCGAACTTGATACGGTGATACAGGCCGGCATCAGGGCGCCCAGCGCCCGGAACGGTCAGCCCTGGCATTTTACCGTGGTCAGAAACCAGGCGCTGGCAAAACGGATCGTGCCTGACATCGCCGACGGTAACGCGCTTATCATCGTGTCGGCCTCCGGGGACGGCAAAACCAACGGCGCTGAAATTCTCGATTGCGGCCTTGCCGCGGAAAGCATATACCTTGCCGCCCAGGCCATCGGGCTTGGCTCGCGGATCTACACCGGCCCGATAGACGCCGTCAACCGCAGCCTTAAAAGCGATCTGGGCCTTCCGGCGGGGTACAGCGCCGTTGTCCTTGTCCGCGTAGGCAAAGTGCAGCAGGTAGACGCGGCAAGCGCCGCCTCAAGCCGCAAGGCCGCTTCCGCCCTGGTTACCTACAAGTGAGTTGAGGCGTTCCCCGAACCCTTGCCGAACGTGTCTCTTTGTGTACAATTTACAGCATGAGTTGGTTTGCCGATCAGGGCGTGGTGCTGCAGGCCCTTCTGGCGACGCTGTTTACCTGGGCTCTTACGGCCCTGGGAGCGGCGACGGTTTTCTTTTTTAAAAGCTTAAACCGCAAGCTCCTTGACGGAATGCTTGGTTTCGCGGCCGGGGTGATGATCGCCGCAAGCTTTTTTTCGCTTCTCGCCCCGGCGATCGAAATGGCCGGTACGGCCCATGAAAACGGCGGCCTTCCGCCCTGGGCCGCGGCGGCCATCGGCTTTGTTCTGGGGGGCGTTTTTCTCCGCATGGCGGATCTTTTCCTTCCCCATCGCCATGTAGGAGCGAAGGAAGACGAAGGGCTAAAAACTTCCTGGGGCCGTTCGATCCTTCTGGTACTGGCCATCACGCTGCACAACATTCCCGAAGGACTGGCCGTCGGCGTCGGCTTTGGCGCTTCCGCCCTTTTGCCCGGCGTAAGCCTTGCGGGGGCGGTCTCCCTCGCGCTGGGCATAGGGCTGCAAAATTTTCCCGAAGGGGCCGCCGTTTCCATACCCCTTCGCCGCGAGGGCATGAGCCGGCTTAAAAGTTTCTGGATAGGTCAGGCTTCGGGCATCGTGGAACCTGTCGCGGGGATTTTGGGGGCAGCGCTGATCCTGT
This sequence comes from Treponema sp., assembly GCA_031257595.1. Taxonomy (GTDB): domain Bacteria; phylum Spirochaetota; class Spirochaetia; order Treponematales; family Breznakiellaceae; genus JAIROH01. The sequence goes on from JAIROH010000251.1 coordinate 2,486, forward strand.
CCATGCAGGCCATACTTCCCTACGCCCTGTCTTTTGCCGCCGGGGCGATGATCTTTGTCGTAGCCGAAGAACTCATCCCCGAAGCGTACAGGGAAGGAAACGACCATATCGCCACATCCGGCATCATGCTCGGCTTTGCTTTAATGATGGCCTTGGATGTCGGCTTGGGATAAGCCGGCATCCCGGATGAAGGCCTGAATTATGTATAACGTTAAGGAGAACGAAATCATGAAACTGATTTTTTTAGGCCCCCCCGGAGCGGGAAAGGGTACGCTGGCCGTTAGAGCGGTCGATGTCGTCAAGGTTCCCCATATCAGCACGGGGAACATTTTTCGGGCGGCCATCGCGGCGCGGTCGGAACTGGGTCTCAAGGTAAAAGCGATTATTGACGCGGGAAAGCTCGTGGATGACGAAACTACCATCGCCCTGGTGCGGGAAAGGCTTGCCCAGGACGACGCCGAAAACGGTTATATCCTCGACGGCTTCCCCCGCACGATACCCCAGGCGGAAGCCCTGGCGGGGTTTTCCGCCGTGGACAAGGTGGTGAATTTCGACCTGCCCGACGCCGTTGTTCTGGAACGTCTTGGCGGCCGGAGGACCTGCCGGAACTGCGGAGCGAATTTTCATATCCTGTTCGGCAAACCGAAACAAGACGGCGTTTGTGATTCCTGCGGCGGCGAGCTTTATATCCGGGACGACGACAGGGAACAGGCCATTGCCAAACGTCTTGAGGTGTACCGGGAACAAACCGCTCCCCTTATCGACTACTACCGGAAAAAGGGCCTTCTTGTCGACGTAGACGCGGGACCCGCCCCGGACGCGGTGCTGGAAAACTTCAGGAAAAGCCTGAAACTATAAACAAAAGTTTCGAAACCCAATGGGTAGTACAAGGTTGAAAGAAAAAAAAGAAAAACAACCCCGAACCGTACAGGGCGGGCAGGTTGGCTTTTCCCTTGAGAACGACAACGGGGTACCCATCTACCGTCAAATCATCAATCAGATAGAATACGCGATCCTTTCAAAACGGATGGTTCCGGGAGACAAGCTTCCGACTATCCGGGCTTTGGCGGTGGAATTAAAGACCAATCCCAATACCATCGCGAAGGCCTACGGGGAACTTGAAATACGGGGAATTCTGGTTACCCAGGTGGGGAGCGGTACGTTTATTTCCGATAAAAAGCCCGAAACCGATAACGACCGGAAACAGAAGATCAACGAAATCTTTGAACGTTTTATGACCGAAATGAAAGCCCTGGGGGTAAGCAAAAAAGAACTTATGGAACTTGTAAAAGGAGTGTCGGATGAAACTCATACACAATACCGGTGAAAAGAAATCCGCGGTAAAAACAGCGCCCGCGGTAAAGCTTAAACGGGATTTTACCGCCGTCAAACTGTTGGCGCTGATCTGCGGAATCGCGCCGCTTGCCGCCGGAAGCGCCGGAGCTTTTCCGGGCGGGATCGCGGCAGCCTTTCTCCCCGCCGGAGCCGTTATCGTCCTCGTGACGCTGGTCCTCAGCTCGGTAAAAAAAGCCGAAGAATGGCAGCGGGCGGTTGTGCTGAGGCTGGGGCGGTTTCAACGGGTGGCCGGCCCCGGCCTTTTCTTCCTTTTGCCTGTTGTCGACAGGGTTTCCCAGTACATTGACATCAGGATCCGGGTAACGGATTTTTCCGCCCAGGAAACCCTTACCGGCGATTCGGCGTCGGTAAACGTTGACGCGTTCGCGTTCTGGCTGGTTTGGGATCCGCAGAAGGCGGCCCTGGAAGTTGAAGACTACGAAGAAGCGGTCGTACTGGCGTCCAAAGCCGCCCTCAGAAACGCCGTTTCAAAAAACGATCTTACCACGTTTCTGGCCCGCGGAGATCTGATCGAAAAGCAGATCCAGAAAGAGGTTGACCGGCAGACCACCGAATGGGGAATCACCGTTCAGTATATCGAAATCACCGACATACAGATTCCCGCTTCGCTTCAGGATTCGCTTTCCAGGCTTGCCGCGGCGGAACGTGAAAAGAAGGGCCGCATACTCCTTGCCGAAGCGGAAATTGAAATCGCCAAAAAACTGGAAGCGGCGGTGAACGTCTACGCGAAAAACGAACCTGCAATGAAGCTCAAGATCCTGTCGATATTGAACGAGGGCCTCAAGGCGGGGAACTCGATGATGCTGGTACCCAGCTCGATCACCGAGGAACTCAGGGCGAAAGACATCTTTGGCCTGGAAGCCCTGGCGGAACTGCGGCAGAACAAAGAGAAGTGACACCTACAGCGTTGATACAAGGCCGTATTTTTCTCTTGCCTCATCGTACTCTTCGTCAAGTGAGCTTTTTATATTTTTGCCGAAGCCTATATCATAAGAAGCCATAAAGCTGTCATATATGATTTTATCATTGAACGGCAAAAGTACCGTTTCCAGCATAACCGGCAGCCTGCGGCCCATCGCTTCGGCTATGGATACGGTCATGCCTTTTACGGCGTACAGCCTGCTTTCCTTGCCCTTGTCAGTCCGCATCAATACGGCGCCGTCCGGCTCATATCGCATAAGCATAAACAGACCTTTTATATGGCTCTTTTCCCAGGATAACAAAAGGCCGGTTTCCTCTTTTGACAGCGTACTGCCGCTGCCGGTAAATTCCGTGATAACTTTTGGGTCTACCCACAGCCTCTCGCGGATTTTGTGAAGCTGAGTTTCATCATGATACGATGGATAGACCGGATCAATCGTGATATTCAAAATACCGTATTTGCGGTTTACAAAATCAAGGAGCTTGTACCACGTCTCGTAAAAGAACTTACTTTCACTGAAGGACAACTGCGCGGAACCGCTTTCCGCGATACGGCCGCAGCAATGCTTGTATTTCCTGCCGCTCCCGCAGGGACAGGGCTCATTGGGCCCCGGTTTTTTTGGCCGGTTAATCGCGACTTCCCGCGGTTTAGAAAGCCGTTCCTTTTGATTTATAGTGTACAGCTCTTCCGGCGTATGCCCTTTATTTTCCCAAATCCGGGTGTTGTTTTTCGCGCTTACAATCAAAGTGAAAATTTTTTTTGATTCTTCGCTGTCATGGAAAACAAAGCCGTACTCTTCAAGTATGGAATACATTTTATTAAAGTCGTCATTATGCGTAAGATAATTTCTGATTTCATCAAAGGCATTCACTATACCTTTCCTGTATCCGAAGACATCCTGCATAAATTTGAGAACCTTCAACCAATGTCCACCGTCATTATACTCCTCCCACTGGTAACGCAGGAATTTTTCTTTCTCGGGGATATAACGCGGTTTACCGGCCTGGGCCTGCTCCAAAAACCGCACCCAGTCAAAATTTCGCAAAACGGCGTAATGAACGATATAGTCTTTGTAAAACCCATACCATCCGTTTTTCAGCGCATTGGGCAGAAGGATGGTGTATATTTCCCCGGCGGTGGTCCGCTCATCGTTTTGGGCGTTGAAAATTTCGGCAAGCTCGGAGAGCGTAATAATCCCGTAGAGGTTGACGGCGGCTTTCGCGTACAAATCAAGGGGTTTCCGCATTTTCGCCCTGCCCTTTGGACAGCGCGCAACGCCATCCGCCGGATTATATTTTTCAAATATCTTTTTAGCCTGGGCTTCAGTCATATATATCTCCCTGTACTTTAGTCAATTTCCCGCCGTCAATAATACTCAAAATTGAGCCAATCATCAACTTGTACACGGTCAAGCCGCAGGGCTCCTGCATTTACTTTTTTCGATGCCAAAATCCCCTTAAAACCGGAATACTTGAAGAAAAAATGAACCGCCAAGTCGAAAAAGTCGAATAAGGGGGTCAAAAAAAGGGCTTTGAAGTAAAAACATTTTCGACTTTTTCGACTTCGG
>JAIROH010000007.1 GCA_031257595.1 Treponema sp.
AAATTTCATGGTTCAGGTTTTCCCTCATGCAATGCCCTCTTCCACCAGCTTCGCAAGATCGGCGTCCTGACGAATCTGTTCCGCCGTTAATTTAAGGTACACATAGCCTCCGACTATAACGATGACAATCTGGGCAAGATTTTTTATTATTTTTGGGCTATGACTGATGAACACGATAGTATTATCATCCAGCTGACGCTGTTTTACAAGGGACACAAGCCTGTTGGCGGCGTTGTCGTCCAGCGATTCGATCCATTCGTCAAGAAAGAGCAGTGTCGGGCCGCACATAATCGCCCTGGCAAATCCGATAAGCTTTTGCTCTCCCATGGAAAGCGCGGAGGGCCGTGTTTGAAGGTCCCTTTTATAGCCTACTTCGGCCATTATTTTTTGTATATGCTTCCGCCTTTGTTCACCGGAAAGCTCGGGGTGGTGTATTCTAAGGGGGAGCTCAAGGCTTTGATACAGCGTCTGGTTTGCCCACAGGGCGGAATCCTGGAATACAAAGGCGCTTTCCCGCCGGAATTCCATTGTCTGCTGCCGGTTCATCGTGGATATGTTTTTTCCGCGGTAGTACACTTCGCCGCTTGTGGGAATCAAGAGCCCGGCGCAGAGTTTGAGAAGGGTGCTCTTGCCGCAGCCGGAAGCGCCGACCAGGGCTGTGGTTTTTCCTTCGTCTATGTCCAGAGTAATTCCACGAATGATACGGATATTCTGCCCGGTAAAGGAAACGTTGTTTAGTCTGATGATCGGTTCCATGGCATCCCTATCTCAACGCGGTATAGTACAGGGTCGTAAGCAAAATATCCGCGAGAATACACCACATGAAGGACCCGCTTACCGCCTGAAGTCCCGCGACCGGAATTTCCGTACTTGCCCGGTCAACGGAAAAACCTTTACGCAGCGCCATCAGCGAAATGATCACTCCGAAACACACGCTCTTGAACAGGGAGATAAGCAGGTCCGCGAGGGTAAGATTGTGGAGCAGATTGTTAAAGTAAAGCGCCGCGGGCATGGCGTTAAAGAGCTGGGCTACGGCAAAAGAACCTGCCAGGCCGAATATCGAAAAGTAGATGTTAAGAAGAAACATTGCGATACAGACCCCAAGGAAACGCGGAACCCCGAGCTGTTCTATCGGGTCGACGCCTGTGGAAATATAGGCTTCCACCTCGTGGGAAATAACCATGCTGGCCATCTCTGTGGCAATGGCGGTAGCCGATCGCGCGATGACGATAAACGCCGCCAGAAGGGGGCCAAGTTCCCTTGTGATGATAGTTATGAGCAGGGGGTAGATCATCCGGCTCTGCCCCAGGCTGCTGAGAAAAGGCAGTCCTATTACGTTAACCGCGGCGCCTATACCCAGGGATAGAATGGTGATAATCGCCAGCGCGTCTACAAACGTAAAGAGGATCTGCATAACCAGGACCCTGTAGAACGGCTTGCCCTGAAAAATGAAATACCGCACCCCCCTGAGAAGCTTTGTGAAAAAACCGAAAGTATAGAAAAATTCAGAAAAAATACCTGGTCGCATTACTTATACCGTAATATAACATCTGTGAAGCGTAAATACAACAAGTTGTATAATCGTAAAAATGGCCTTATTGACAAAAGCGGCGTCAACTGGTATATAAGCTTTTAACTATATGGGAAAACGATTACATATTGCGAAAACATATCTGGCCAATAAATTAAAATTTTGTGAATTTGCCGTTACCAATGCCTGCATCGCAAAATGCGATTTCTGTGATATCTGGAAGCAGCAGCCCAAAATTTTTGTTGACAAAGATAAAGCGCTGGAAGCCATAGACAGGCTCGCGGATTTCGGCGTGGGCCATCTTACCCTTACCGGCGGGGAACCTCTGCTCCATCCGAATATTATTGATTTTGTCAAAAAGGCCACCAAAAGGAACATGAACAACGCCGTTCTTGACGCCGCTCCCCGGCTTTTGATGCGGAACGACATTCTTGCGCGCCTTGAAGATTCAGGATGCGATCTTTTGAGCATTTCGTTTGATTCCGGCGATCCGGTTACCATGGCCAAGTCCCGAAAGATCGACAATATCATGGGTGAAATGGCAAAAGCCATGGAACTGGTAAAAAAGACCGGCCTTAAAACCATGGCCTCGGTACTGATCTGGAACGACAACTTCAACAAGCTCGAAGAAGTCTGCATGCGGGCCAAAAACATGGGCTATGATTTTATCTCCCTGAACTACCCGACGTTCTCAAAGTCCCAGGTTTACCCTTTGGGCGGCGAAGCGATTAACTTTTCAAAGGTCGACGTAATCCACGGCCTTGAAGAGGGAATCAGGCTGCGGAAAACGGGAAAATACGGAATCATCAATTCAGAGATTTCGATGCGGAATATTATCAGTTACTTAAAGGATCCTTCGAGCGTAAAGTACCCCTGCCACGGCGGAACCCATGTGCTTTTTGTCGACTGGTTTTTTGATGTACGGCCGTGTATGCAGCTTCCCGACATGCTGGGAAACATTCTGGCGATGAAAGAAAAAGACCTGCACCGCAAGCCCTGTAACAACTGTAACATGAGCTGGTACAGGGACTTTTCAACGTTCTTTCAGGGCCTCCGTTCCATCCCGATTTTGTTCGAGGCGGCTTTTAACACCCGCGGCCTGCTGTAAAGCGAAACAGGTACTCCGTAAACACAACACTATAACCGCAAAGATTTCCCTTGACATAAAACACAGGAGGAGGCGCAAAAGGATGAAGAAAAGAGGTGGTTTTTGGGTTCTGGATTCACGCCCCTTTACGGAAGTATATTACCCGCCGCGAGGTAAATCGCATACCATTCATCGCGGGTAAGGCAAATCTCCGATCCTTTAACGCAGTCTTTAAGACGTTCGGGTTTCATCGTTCCGGTAACGACTTGTATCTTTGCCGGATGCCGCAGTATCCAGGCAATCGCAATCGCCGTATTACTTACCCCGTACTTTTCGGCGATCTCGTCTATTTTCGCGTTCAGGGCGGGGAATTTGGGACTGCCCAGAAACACGCCTTCGAAAAAACCGTACTGAAACGGAGACCATGCCTGAACGGTAATGTCCTTAAGCCGGCAGTAGTCCAGTATGCCGCCGGTCCGGTCAACGGCGCCATCATCCAGCATGTTTACGTGAAGCCCTTCGGTAACCATAGTGGCGTGGGTGACGCTGAACTGGAGCTGGTTCGCCACGATGGGCTGTTTGACGTACTTTGTCAAAAGCTCGATCTGCAGGGGGTTTTGGTTGGACACCCCGAAGTAGCGCACTTTGCCCGAAGCCTGGAGGGCGCCGAAGGCCGCCGCCACTTCCTCCGGCTCCACAAGAATATCCGGCCGGTGAAGAAGCAGCACGTCGATATAATCCGTCCTGAGCCGCTTGAGGCTTCCCTCGACGGCCTTGAGTATGTGATTTTTTGAAAAATCAAAGGCAAAGCCCTTGCGGATGCCGCATTTGGTCTGAATAAAAACGTCTTCGCGCCGTACCTTGGTAAGGGCGGTGGAAAAAATCTCTTCGCAGGCGCCGTCGCCATACACATCGGCGTTGTCGAAAAAATTCGCCCCCAAATCCAGAGCCGTCTTTGCAAAACGATCCGCCTCTTTTTTATCAATCGTATTGATCCGCATACAGCCTACGGCGATAACCGGAACTTCAAGCCCCGAACGTCCAAGATTTTGCGTTTTCATAGCCTCTCCTTTGCGCATAAAGTATAACAGGTTCGCGAAAACCTGTCAGCCCGAAGACGTCCACAGCAGGCGCCGTACAGGGCATTTGCTTTCAAATCTTTGAGAAACACTATGAACCTTGATCAAAGCACGAAAACACCGGCTAATTAAAGTAGCACTGATTTATTCTCGATTGAATGAATCAGCGCTACTTTAGGACGGAAGCCTTTACCTACTTACCCGCTACATACTCCGCAACAGCCTCGCCGCCAACATAACCGGAGACAAGAGCCCAACCGTTGTTTATCCCCCCGAAGGTAACATAGGGTTTCTTCTCGCTAAAGAGAACACCCGCACTGTCACTGCCGATGACAAACAGGCCGGGAATAACCTTTCCGGCGGTATCCAGCGCCTGCATCCTGGTGTTAATATCCAGCCCTCCAACGGTATTGTAACTGTAACTTGCCATTTTTATGGCATAATAGGGGCCGTTTTCAACGGGTTCAAGGAACTTGGGATCCTTTCCAAACTCTCTGTCGGAACCCGATCGGCTGTAAGCGTTGTAGGCGGAAACCGTGCTGGCAAGCCGGGACGGATCGCAGCCAATCGATGAGGCCAACCCTTCAATGGTATCCGATTTGAAAACAAACCCCATGTCGGCGGCTGTAGCCAGAACATCGTAGGCCTCGGGCAACGGTGTACCCGGAGGAATCGCCCCCAGTTGACCCAGGAAAGCGGCGGCAACGCCATCCAAATTGTGTTTAAAGCCCTTGTCACGAATCGCGTCAATCTGGGCGGTACTCCAGATACTGTAGAAATTCGGACCGGCAATCCAGGGATCGAGCATGGCAACGCCGGTCTCCGCCGTAAAGCGTTTCCCGTCTTTTCCGACCGCGAGGCTGTTGGGAGAAAGGCCAAGATACATAGGAAGGTCGGCGACGGACCATACACTCTGTACGCCGCTAAACGCGCCGATCATGCCGGGAATCTCGTGTCGTTCATAACCGGCGACAGCGGGAGAAATAAACAGCGCGGAACCGGACATGTGTACCTCCGGAGGCATACCGATATTATAAGTCGCCGCGTTGTTATCTATGGCGTTCTGTATCATCTTACCGTCATTGCCATGGGTACCATAGACATTCCAGCGTCCCTTTAACGGATAGTATTTATCGGAGAGGTACTTTGTGGTCATTTCTCCACTGCCAAGGAAACCGCCTGTAGCGAGTACCACGGCCTTTGCGTGGATGGTATATTCCTTGCCGGAGACCACATTCCTGGCCCTGGCGCCGGTTATGGCCCCCGACGCGTCTTTGATAAGCTCGTAGCCTTCGGTTTCCAGCAGGTACGTACCCCCCAGTTTTTCAAAGTCGCCGACCAGGCTGTCAAAATTGGCCGCAATTTCCCTTTTGTTGGCGCCGAATACGGGACCCGCAATCTTGTCGCTGCTGTTGGGATACCACTGGAACTTGATCTTATACACATCCGCGGGGGTAAAGCCTATTTTTGGATCAAAGTCAAACCGGATGCCGTGATCCAGGGCCAGCCAATCCAGAGCCAGGCCGGACTGGGCGAAGTACAGATCGATCATGGCAATTTTGGCATCCCCTTCGACATAATCAATCCATGCCCTGTACATCGCGCCGGCGTCGCAGAAGTCCCGGCCGCCGTTATATTTCTCCTTAATACGGGGCGGGTTGATGATGCCAATTTCCGAAGTCAACGCGGTGGTACCGCCATACCGGGCCTGCTTTTCAATGATCAGAACCTTGGCGCCCTTTTCCGCGGCCCGCAGGCCGGCATAGGTACCCGAACCGCCCATCCCTATGATAAGAACTTCCGTTTGAAGAGTTTCCTGCCCGCCGGTCTTGGAGGGCCTTGCCTGGAACTCCCTGACGGCGGATCCGTCCGAACCCGCCGCGGCCAGGGCCTGGATCAGGCAGTCCCTCAGCGCCTGTTTAGCCGAGGCGCTTGTGGCGGTAGCGCCGGAAACCGAATCGACCCCGATAGACTGGGCTTCAATAATGCGGGGAAAAAGCGTTTTTTCCACTACAGCCAACATCGGCGGAGTATCGCCGCAGTCCCCGCCAAAGGCGATGGAAGCTATTCTGTTCCCGCTTATCGTAACCTCAAGCTTGTTAGACCAGCCCATGTTGAAACCGTAAGCCTCGGCGCTGTAAGAGCCATCCTTCAGAACTGCCGCGCTCTGCCGGGGACTGCCGGTACAACTAAAGGACAGAACCACGGCAAGTACAGCCGGAAATACAAAAAACATTTTCTTCATGCTGTTAATCTCCTTTTTGTATTGTATCCCCTTATACGGGGGACATGTGAGCCAACCCCAAAACTCTGTTAGTTCCGGGATTGGCTCCGGAGTTTCTCAGCCTAAATCTTTATTGCATAAAGATTTAGAGCTTGCGAAACATCCTAAATCTAAGGTTGCTTTCCCAAAAACTGAA
>JAIROH010000118.1 GCA_031257595.1 Treponema sp.
CCCGTAAATCGGGATATTTTTGCATAAGTATGCAAAAATATCCACAAGTGCAACAGGCTCCTAGCCGATCATCGCCGTTTCTGACGGACGCTTTGGCGTCACTTTTTCCGCAGGATGTCGGATGCCCGCCCGGAGCTTTCCGCCGCCACCCTTGTCAAACAAAGGCATCCGGCAATCTGCCGTGACGGGCGCATGCGCCTCACGGTATCACCGGCGACGACAGCTTTCGGCAATATGGGGTCTTTGATTTGGTCAAAACTATAAGAGTAAACCTTTATTCGCAGTGGGGAGGTTCATTCGAAAGTCTGGTTTAATACCCCGCAGTTTGCTCCGGGGAGGTTCATTTCCGCTTGCTTAGGACTTTCTGCTCGTAATCGTTGACATTGCCAAGCCATTCGGCGTTTACCGGAACGCCCGCGGTAAGGCAAAGCTTGTCCCAGACCGCCGCAAAGGGCAGGGTTTTACATTCTTCCATGAGGGCGAGCCGCTCGTGATTTTTCCCGCGTTTTTCCGCATCCACGATAAGTTTTGTGGGCTCCAGCAGCGATTCAAGAAGGGCCTTGCGGAGATTCCGGGCGCCGATAACCCAGGCGGCTATGCGGTTAATCGACGCGTCAAAATAATCCAGGGCAATGTCAACACGGCCAAAAGCATCGGCGCGTTTTAATTCACGGCAGGCGTCCCTCATTTCGTCGGAAAAGGTTGACACATGATCGGAATCCCAGCGAAGGCCGCGGCTAAAATGGATTAAAAGGCCGGGTACAAAAAGAAGCGCGGCGCTTATTTTATCGGCAATGGTTTCCGTCGGATGAAAATGTCCGGTGTCAAGACAGAGTTTTATCTGTTTTTTCACCGCATAGGCCATGTAAAATTCATGGGAGCCCACCACATAGGCTTCGCTCCCGATTCCGAAAAGTTTACATTCGAGCGCGTCGGTAATGGTAAGCGCCGGAAGCTTTTCGGAAAAAATCTCGTCAAGGGCGTCTTTGAGCCGTTCCCTCGGCGAAATTCTGTCGGCCGGATAATCCTTTGATCCGTCGGGGATCCAGATGTCGTTTACCGCGGGAACGCCCTGATTCGCCCCGAACGCGGAAGCGATACGCCTGCACGCGATGGAATGCCGTATCCAGAATCTGCGTATTTTGGGATCGGCGCTTGCCAGGGTATAGCCCGAACCGGCCATCGGATGGGAAAAATACGAAGGGTTAAAATCCAGGGGGATTTTCTTTTTCTTTGACCAGCTCATCCACTTCGAAAAATGTTCCGGCCGGATCATGTCGCGGCTTACTTTTCCTTTTCCCGGTTCGGCGTAAAACGAATGAAGGTTAAAGCGTTTTTTGCCGGGGATAAGGGCAAAGGCAAATTCCGCATCCGAACGGAGTTCATCCCCGTTACGGGCCCTGCCGGGGTAGTTTCCCGTAGCCAGTATGCCGCCCGAAAGCGGACCGGAATTTTCAAAACCTAAAACGTCGTCTCCCTGCCAGCAGTGAATTGATACGGGAAGGGCGAGGGCGCTTTTAATGGCCTTGTCGCTGGAAACCCCGAATTTGGCGTAGGTTTCTTTTGCCGCTCCGTAAACGTCCTCGATCCTTGCCGGGCTGTTCCCTGTCTTCATGTCTCACTCCTTAATACCGGGAAACAATCCGTTTCCCTGGTTTTTATGTCCCGTTGTTCGGAAAACCACAGCGTCATTCGCGGCGGAATTCATTCGCGGTGGGGTCGGGGTTCATTTTTCCATAAGCTTTTGACGGTAATGTTCCGCCTCCCAGTTATTGATAAAGGCGATTTTTTCGCCCGTCATAAAAAGCGGCCCGCCAAAGGCTTCCGCATAGGCGGCCACTTTCATCGTATCGGTAAAAAGTTCCAGGGCAAGGGCCGCGTTATCTTCCGAAGAACCAACGCCAAAAACCCCCAGCTCCTGAACGGCGGCAATTTTGGGCGGCCGTCCCGTTTTTCGGGAATGGACGGCGAAAGCCTCTTCCGTATTTTCCCCCTTTTCAATAAAAAGAGGATCGCTTCCCGAATACACAATGTGATCCGGGGTATAGGCGGATGAAACAGGCGCGAAAGCGACGCGGTCTTTTACAAGCCGGGCGATTTCGTTGTTCCACCGGAACCGCACAAAACGCCTTGCCCCGGATTCGCCACTGACGGATTCGGCGGACTTTTTCAGCAGTTCCCCTGTCTCTCGGGAATTTTGGTAAACCTCGCGCTCTTCCCGGAAATCAGGCCTGCGGGTGATTTTTCCGTCGATCGCGTTGACGATACGTTTGTAGATCCCCTTTACCGTTTCGGGATCGTCGGCCCCGACAAAAATTCCATGGTTCTGCAAAAAGACAAGGCCGGGAACTCCGGCGCGGCCCGCAAGCCTGCCGCGTATCGCACAGGCAAGCACAAAACCCGGATCCGAAATGGGAACCCACAGCGGCTCATCCCCAAAAAGGGCTTTCATGGCCGCCTCTCCTTCCACGGAACAGGTAAGACCGTTTACCGGTGACGGATGGGTATGAACCACGTAGGCAAACGGCAACATATCGTGGAGCAGGGTTTCCACGCTTGGCCGCTTGTTCTCTTCTCCCGGTTTTCGCGCCGCCATAAGATCGGCGAGTACCGCGGCTTCCCGTTCGGCGGCGTTTTCAGGATACTCCGTATTCCAGATAGCGGCAAGCCTTGCCCTGTCCATCGCGACAAACCCGCCGGGGCCTATCGTTCCCAGGGAAACCCCGGAACCTTTTATCCAGAGGGTTTTTTCATCCTTAAACGACGTATTCCCGCCGCCGGCTATTACATAATCCGGGTCGGCGCCGTAAAACCGCGAAAGGGCGGCAAGTTGTTCCAGGCTCATCATTAGTCCATATGAAAAAGTTCGATTAACGAATCACATACAGG
>JAIROH010000130.1 GCA_031257595.1 Treponema sp.
AGTACATGGCCCAGCACCTCTCCGCCCAGAATGAACCCGATTATATGATCCCTGTCTTCCCTGACTGCCTGAAGAAGCTCCCCGGCAAGGTTGTCCACCGTCCTGGGCTCCACCGAAATGCCCGACCCGATGTTGGCAAAAATACCGTCCAGTCTTTCGATAAGGTTGACATAACTGCGGTAAGCGCCTTTGTTTTCCTGAACCGCGGTCAGGGACAGCACATTCCCCGAGACTTTGTTTACCGTTCCGCCGGAAAGACCCGGTACAGGATTATCCGCCTTTTCGTCCGTTTTTGCCGAATTTTTACCGGTATTCTGCTGCGGATTGGGGGAAACCGGACTTCCATCAGTGGAAACGGTACTGTAACCCCACGAGACAAGGCGATCTATATCTTTTTTACGAATCGCGATACCGGCCGGAACCAAAAGGTTATTTCCCTCTATGTAAACCGGAGACGAAAAAATCATGCCAGGAGTAAGGGTTTTAACATCTATTTTTTTCATGTTCGTTCCTTTGCAAGTACAAACGCGAGGATCCTGGCCGCCGCTTCCCAGCACCAGGAAGGGATATAATCTCCCGGTTTTGCCGCGTCCAGCAGCAGCGCAAGACCGGGATCCTCCATTATGGTTATGCCCGCTTCCGTTGCGGCGTTTATCATCCGTTCCGCTTCCCGGCCCCTGCCGGACGCTAAAAGAACCGGCGCCGGAAAAGAAGAATTGTAGGCTACCGCGGAGGCTTTCTTGCCTCTTGTCCCCATGTTACACCTCTTCATCCACCGTTAGCAAGAGATCGTTTCTGGAATCGGCAAAATTACCCCTTTTATTCAGCGTTATTTTATTATCGGGCAGGACGAACAGCTTCGCAAGCTCGCGTATCAGAGCTTTGCCGCCGGCAACCGGAGGCGACACGGAAAATTCCGCCCTTTTTGCCTTAAATTCCCCGGCGCAGCTTCCATCCAGCAGGAAAAACCAGCGCCGGAACAGCTTTTTTTTCCTAAAAACCGCGATGTCCGCCGCAAAGCGTCCGTTTTCACCGCTTTTTCCGTCCGGATCCGGGAGCGAGATACGGAACGAAGCCCGCATATCGAAACCTTCGTCTGAACATGAAAACGGAACGACGATCCAGCGGCGGCCGTTTTTTCCGGGGATCCGGTTGATAAAGTCCGGTATCGGAGCGTATTCCGCTTCCTGCTGTCCCGGCTTCTGTTGCCCCGCTCCCTGTTGTTCCGTTCCCTGCTGCCCTGCTCCCGGCTGTCCCGGCTCCTGCTGTTCCTGTCCAGCTTCCCCGTTTCCCCGCCCCGCTTCCTGTTCCCGCCATTCCACCGGATCAAGAGCGTTGGCGTATGCCTCAAGGGCGCGGCCCTCCAAAACAAGGCCCTTGTCGGCCGCGGCCGCCGCTCCAAGGGCCGCCGCCTCAAGGGTGGAGCTTCCCGGTTTTTTCTGGGCAAGGATCTCCCTGCGAAGGGGGGAAGCGCGTTCCAGCGGAAGGGAAAAATAGCGGATAAACGAAACAAGGCTTTCCGAAAGGCTGTCGTTCGGCAGTTTCAGCGCCGACAACAGGCTGTCCAGCCTGTTGTCGGCCTGCCCGGCCGGAATCGCCGCGGCCCTGCCCGGCCGCGTTTCGGCAACCGGGGCCCCCCTGCTGTCTGCGGTTCGGTCTGCCGCCTGGCCCGCCGCCGGCTTACCCTGCCCGGTCTGACCGGCTGCCGTTTGCCGGGCCGTATCGGCCGTATGCGGGGTCTGCCTGGCCGGTCGAACCGGCGCGGCGGCATGGGGGTCTACGAGGGGTTTTTCAGCGGGTATTTTCATAGTGTATTGTAACAGCTAAAACGCTAAAATGGTAAGCGTAAGGGGCCGCCGTCATTCCCGTTGAGGTGAAGGCCGGCGTACATGTCAAGTCCAGGAGTCTTTCGGTGTTCAGGAAAAAAATGCAGGAACGATTACGCGATCCGTATTTCGGCTGCCACGAAAAACACCCCTTAAAAGAAGCACTGGGCTGCCATTGCGATTCAGTAATGCCATAAATTTGTTAAAATGTCAAGAACAATTTCAAAGGCAGAAATTAACCGCCAGCCAACTTAATTTATCTCGATATATCGAGATAAATTATGAAATACACTTGAATTCTCGATATATCGAGGATATAATAATTGGTATGGAACAGACGGACAAACCGGAAGGGCTGTCCCGGTACATCAAACGGGAACTGTATATACGGAAGATCCGGCCCTTTATGAACCGGGAAATCATCAAAATTCTCACCGGCATACGGAGATGTGGAAAGTCGGTGCTGCTCAAACTGATTCAGGAAGAACTGCTTGAACAGGGAGTGGCGCGGAACCGTATTATCGCCATGAATTTTGACACCTTTGAAAACGCCGGGGGCGGGGGCCGGACCGCCGAATCCCTGTATGGCGAAATAAAAAACCGGGCCAAAACAGCGGGGGGCCGAGTGTATCTGTTTCTGGACGAAATTCAGGAACTGGAGGGCTGGGAACGGCTGGTCAATTCATGCCTGACGGAGCTTGGCGCCGACATATACCTTTCAGGCTCCAACGCCAAAATGCTTTCCGGCGAATACTCAAGCGCCCTCAGCGGCAGGTATGTGTTGTTCAGGATTTATCCCTTTTCCTTTGATGAAGCTGCCAGGGCCCTGACGGGGGCCGGAAACGCCCTGTCCCCGGCGGAAATGTTTGACCGGTATTTGCTGTACGGCGGTATGCCCTTTGTGTATCAACTGCCCCTGGACGATGCTGCCATCAAACAGTACCTGGGCGATATTGCCGATGCCATCATCCTGAAAGATATAAGCGCCCGCTACCGGGTACGGGACATCGGCGAACTTAAACGGCTCATCCTGTTTCTGTTTGCCAATACAGGTTGTCCGTTTTCCGCCCAGTCGGTACAGAATTACCTGAAAAACGAAAAACGGAAGCTTTCCTGGGAAACCATCAACAATTACATCGAATACTGCAAAACCGCCTTCCTTCTCCTTCCCACCCCCCGGGAAGACCTGAGCGGAAAACGGCTTCTTAAAACCAACGGGAAGATTTATTTTACCGATCACGGCATTCGGGAAGCCCTGTACGGTCATAATAAACGGGACATTCAGCAGATTCTTGAAAACATCGTATACCTTGAACTGCTCCGCCGGGATTACGCCGTTACGGTCGGGAAAATCGGGGACAGGGAGATCGATTTTATCGCGAAAAAAAACAACAAAACCATATACCTCCAGGTGTGCTACCTTTTAGCCTCGCCGGAGACGGCGGACCGTGAATTTTCCGCCCTGGCCATGATAAAAGACAATTTTCCCAAATATGTTTTATCCCTGGATGAATTCGATTTGAGCCGTGACGGGATACAACACTTCCATATCCGGAACTTTCTTGGCTTTACCATTCCCGGGGTGTAAAGCCTTCGGGAACGCTGATCCGAACCGTGTCCCCGGACTGTTCCAACACAAAAAAGCCGTTCTTCGCAGCAAAGGCCTTTACCCCGTCCGAAGCTATGGCCCCGGCCACGGCGCCCATGAGCTTCCGTTTGTCCCCATGTTCATCCGCGTAACGCCGTAACTTTTCCATCCGCTTTAGGTGGTCCCGTACATCCATGTCTGTCAGCGAGGTTTTTACCTCCACCGCCAGAACGGTATCCCCGTTTTCAAGCAGTATATCGACTTCGGTTATATAGAGCCCCCTGGAATCCCTGTAACAGACATTGGGGGCTACCTTTCCAAAAACGTAATTAAGCTTGTTGAACTTTTCGAGGATATTGGGGATGAAGAGTTCTTCGGCTAAATCGCCGATACGGCTGCCCAGCTTGCTGATCTTGCGGTCGGTCTCCTTCATCAGCCGTTCGGTTTCCTTGAATCTGCGGTCCGTTTCCTGGAACATCGCCCAGACCTTTTCAAAAGTAAGTCCCTGGTATTCGGAGGGTAGAACGGCGTTTTGCTGTACTTCCATGATAAAATCCTGAGAGGCCCAATTCAAAATAACCAATTCTGAATTGAGCCCGGCATCATGCCACGCAAGGCGGCCGGCCCCGGCACAGTACACGGGGGGAATTAGGTACATTGTAAATATACCCGCAAGCGCAACAGGCTCCTAGCAGTTTGTTGCACTTGTGCATAAAACCGTATAAAAATTCACGAAAGTGAATTTTTATACCATGCAAACTGCCAAAGGAGCCCGTAAATCGGGATATTTTTGCATAAGTA
>JAIROH010000230.1 GCA_031257595.1 Treponema sp.
AGCGGAAAAGCGCTTGACGAACTTGCCGGAGATTTTGAGATAACATACCGGGAACAGGAAAAATCGGATATTCCCGAATTATTTTCGTACCGGGAAGCGTGGCTGGCCGAAGCCGAAAACCAAAAACGGAGGTTCCCTGAATGACCGACTGTCTTGTGAAAATGGAAGGGATAGAAAAAATGTTCCCCGGGGTAAAGGCGCTTAACGACTGTCAATTTGAACTGCTCCCCGGTGAAGTCCACGGGCTTGTCGGTGAAAACGGGGCGGGTAAATCCACCCTGATGAAAGTCCTCGCGGGAATATACAAAAAGGACGCGGGAACGATTCTGGTCAAGGGTAAGCCGGTAGAAATCCACACCGCAAAACAGGCCCAGTCTCTGGGGATAAGCATCATCCACCAGGAACTCAATTTGATGAAGCATTTGACCGCCTCTCAAAACATCTTTATCGGCAGGGAACAAAAAAAGGGTATGCCGTTTCTCGTTGACGACGGCGAAATCAACCGGAAGGCGAAGGAACTTTTTGATCTTATCAACCTCCGCCTCGATCCGTCGGTACAGGTTGCCGTCCTGACCGTCGCCCAGCAGCAGATGATCGAAATCGCAAAGGCGCTTTCCTTTAACATGGACGTGCTTGTTATGGACGAGCCTACTTCCGCGTTGAGTGAAAACGAAATCGAAGAACTGTTCAAGGTTATACGAAATTTCAGGGATCTGGGCAAGGGCATTGTGTACATTTCCCACCGCATGGACGAGCTTCACCATATCTGCGACAGGGTCACGGTTATGCGGGACGGCCGCTATATCGCCACGACACCGATGAAGGAAATTACCACGGAACAGATTATCTCACAAATGGTGGGAAGGGAAATCTACGAAAGCCATCATCCCCACGGAGACACTTCAAAAAACGAGATCGTTCTTGAAGTAAAAAACCTTAACCGGAGCCCTGTCGTAAGGGACGTTTCTTTCGATCTCCACCGGGGGGAAATACTCGGTTTCGCGGGGCTTCTTGGCGCCGGCAGGACCGAAACAATGCGTCTTATTTTCGGCGCCGATCCGAAGGAGGGAGGCGAAATTTTTATTAACGGGAAAAAAGTGATCATAAAACACCCAAAAGACGCGGTACGCCACGGCATCGGTTATCTTTCCGAAGATCGTAAACGTTACGGTCTGGCTTTGGGCATGTCGGTAAAGGTGAATACCGTTATGGCTTCGCTTGAAAAATTCCTCAGGCCGCTGGGAATTATTGACGAGAAAGCGGCAAAAAAAGTATCCATGGAATACATAAAAAAACTGAATACCAGAACTCCGTCGGTGGATCAGCTGGCAAAAAACCTTTCCGGCGGAAATCAGCAAAAGGTGGTCGTGGGGAAATGGCTTGTCAAGAACAGCGATATTTTGATATTCGACGAGCCTACACGGGGTATTGATGTCGGCGCCAAGAGCGAGATTTACAAGCTCCTTAATGAACTTGCCGATCAGGGGAAGGCGATTATCATGATCTCTTCCGAATTGCCGGAGATACTCCGCATGAGCCACCGTATCGTCGTGATGTGCGAAGGCCGGGTAACGGCAACTCTGGGCGCCGAAGAAAGCACCCAGGAAAAAATAATGTACTATGCTACCCAGCGAAATCTTTCGGCAGCCGGGTGAACTAAGGTAAAAGGGGTTAATTATGGCTAATCAGATAAAAACACGGTTTAACTCAAAGGCGATGCAGACGATTCTCGCGTTTTCCGGCCTTATTTTGCTTCTCATCATTTTTTCGTTGTCCTCACCCTACTTTATGACCCGTACCAACATTGTAACGATTCTTTTGATGACGGCGGTAAACGGGATTCTTGCCGTGGGCATTACGTTTATCATCGTTACAGGCGGCATCGATCTTTCTATTGGTACGGTAATGACTTTTTCGTCGGTCATAGCCGGAGTTATCATGACAAACCTGGGGCTTCCCATCTGGCTGGGCATCATCGGCGCCCTTATAGCCGGCGCCCTCTGCGGTTTTGTGAACGGACTCTGTGTAGCGAGGCTGGGGCTGCCTCCTTTTATCGCTACGCTGGGTATGATGAACGTCACCAAGGGCCTTAATCTTGTTATTTCCGGGACCAAACCCGTGTACATGCAGCAGGAAGCTTTTATGTCCATCGCCACAAAACCGATCTTCGGGATTCCCCTGGGGGTCATCATCTTTTTTATAGTGGCGGGAATCGCGGCCTTTATCCTTTCAAAGACCGTTATCGGTCGCTATACGTTTGCCATCGGTTCCAATGAAGAATCGGCGCGGCTTTCCGGCATCAATACCGGCGCCTGGAAGATCGCCATCTATTCCCTGAGCGGCCTCTTTTTTGGAATTGCCGGCATTGTCATGGCAAGCCGCCTTTCTTCGGCCCAGCCCCAGCTCGGCCCCGGCTATGAAATGGAGGCGATTTCGGCGGCGGTTATCGGCGGCGCGTCACTTTCCGGCGGCGAAGGAGGTATCCTCGGTACCCTTATCGGGGCCTTTATTATTACGGTGCTTTCCAACGGCCTGCGGATACTTTCGGTTCCCCAGGAATGGCAGATGGTTGTTACGGGCCTTATCGTTATCGGCTCGGTGTACCTTGATATTGTCAGGAGGAAGGTCAAATAATTATATTTTTTTAAAAGTCCGGTTTTGGTTCCTACAGCGGCTTTGTGGCTGCTGATATAAAATAAGCCGCGGCAAAGTCCGTGGCACATTTTCCTACAGGAGGAGAGTATGAAAAAGACAGTGTTGGTTCTTCCATGCCTTGTGCTGGCGGTATCCGGCGTATTTGCCGGTCCGGGCCAGGGTCAACAGGGAGGCGCGATTTACATTCCCCTTATTTCCAAGGGATTCCAGCATCAGTTCTGGCAGGCGGTTAAATCCGGCGCCGATCAGGCCGCCAAGGACCTGAACGTTGTTATCACCTTTGAAGGTCCCGAAGCCGAGACCATGGTCGACAAGCAGATGGACATGTTGCAAACCGCGATGGCAAAGTCTCCCCGGGCTCTTGGAATCGCCGCCCTTGACAGCAAAGCGGCAATTCCCGTCCTGCAGCAGGCCCAGCGGAACAAGATCCCGATTATCGCCTTTGACTCCGGCGTCGATTCGGACATTCCCCTGACCACCGTTTCTACGGACAACAAGGCGGCGGCGGCTCTGGCGGCGGATAAAATGGCCGAAGCGATCGGCGGAAGCGGCAAGGTGGCCGTTATTGTTCACGATCAGGTCAGCCGTACCGGCATGGATCGCCGTGACGGTTTCCTTGATCAGATGAAGGCCAAATATCCCAACATCCAGGTTGTCAGCGTTCAGTACGGCGACGGCGATCACAGGAAATCCGCGGATATTGCCAAGGCCGTTATCACCGCCAATCCCGACCTTAAAGGCTACTACGGGGCCAATGAAGGTTCCGCGATTGGTGTCGTGCTCGGCGTCGGCGAACTCAAGCAGGCCAATCCCCGGCTGGACATCAAGATCATCGGCTTCGATTCCGGCAAGCAGCAGCTCGACGCGATCCGTTCGGGCCTTATGTACGGCGCGGTTCAGCAGAACCCCGTCAAAATGGGCTACGAAACCGTCCGCGCCGCGGTTGACGCGCTTAACGGCAAAACCCTTCCCAAGATAACCGACTCCGGTTTTGTCTGGGCTGACAGGGGCAATCTTGATTCTCCCGAGGTAAAAGCGGTTGTCTACGAATAAGTGAACCGCGATAAAGGTTAGGGCAACGCTGATTAACTTGACACTTCGCCAACGTAGTTGGCGCATCATCGTTGCCCTATTATTTTTCTCGTTTTTCTGCGGAAAACTCACTTTTTCAAAGCGGCAAAAAATCCACATTAAAGTAGCACTGATTTATTCTCGATTGAATAAATCAGTGCTTCCTTAGGTAAAAAAACCGCCCTCCGGGGCGGTTTTTTTGGCAAAAGAGGTGACGATGTGTTAGACGCCGACAACCCAAGCCCGGCAGGGTTCAGTGAAACATGCCGCCTGACAAGCCCATTGACAGTTTTCAGCATATAAGTTATATATGGCAAACATTGTTAGTTTTTCCTAATAATTTGAACTGTTCCGGAACTACGGTTTTGGGAACAATTTCCGGACGCGGGAGTTTTTATGGATACCGGAACGGAGCGAACGAAAAGCGGCGGCCTTATTGTCTATTCAAGCAAAACCGGGAATACCCGCCGGCTTGCCGAGGGCATAGGACAGGGCCTTGTGGAGGCGGGCGGTCAGCGGATAACGCTGGCGGCGGTGGAGGAAAATCCCGATCCCGCCGGAGCGCCCTGGGTTCTTGTGGGCTTTTGGGCCGACCGGGGCAACGCCGATCAAAAGGCCATTGAATACCTGCGGAATTTAAAGGGCCGCAAGGTCGGCCTTTTTGGAACCCTGGGGGCTTATCCCGGCTCAAAACACGCCGAAGACATACGCCAAAAGGCGCAGGCCCTGGCCGCGGAAAAAAATACCGTTTTGGGCTGTTTTTTATGTCAGGGCAAAATCGACCCCGCCCTGACCGAACGTTTCAAGGGCCTTCCCGCGGATAATCCCCACGCGATGACCGAAGAACGGATGAAACGCCACCTGGAAGCGGTAAAACACCCCGACGAAAACGACATCAGAGTCGCGGTAAACGCGTGCCTTTCCATGCTACAATCGGTTTTGCCGGAGAGCGAAACGTGAAATTCCGCGGAATACACGCCGTTATCGGGACGGTGTCCTGCCTGCTGGCGCTGCTTTTCCTTTTCGGTCTCTTTTTTGGAAGCGTAAAAATTCCCCTTCGGGAAATCGGGGCGATTCTCACCGGCAGGGATCGGACCAGCGCCGCGGCAAAAATAATAACCGGCATACGCCTCCCCAGGATTGTGATGGCTGTCCTCGTGGGCATGATGCTTTCCGCGGCGGGAACCATTTCCCAGGCGGTGTTCCGCAATCCCCTGGCCGATCCTTACATTATCGGGATCAGTTCCGGCGCGGTAACCGGGGCCGTCCTGGCTTTTATCCTCAAACTGCCGGATATATGGTACGGGGTTTTTGCCTTTCTCACGGCGATGGGAACCGCCTTCCTCATTTTTCGTCTTTCGGGAAAACGGGGTAAAACCGATACCGCCGCGCTGTTGATAATCGGCGTAGCCGTCTCGGCGTTTTTGGGCGCGCTGACTTCTTTTTTTATGTACCTGGCGGGGCAGGATTCGTACCGGGTCATGGTCTGGACCATGGGCTATTTGGGCGCGGCGTCCTGGTCCCGGGTTGGCCTTCTGGTAATCCCGCTGATCCTTTCGATACTTTACTTCCTCTACTACCGCCACGACGTGGACGCCCTTCTTCTGGGAGATGAAGAAGCCCATTCCCTGGGCGTACCCGTCGGCGCCTTGAAACGGCAGCTCCTTGTCGTAGTCAGCCTCATCGCCGCGTTTTCGGTGGCCTTTACGGGAATGATAGGCTTTGTGGGCCTTATTGTTCCCCACGCGGTACGGCTCTGCATAGGCGGCAGCCATAGTCGTCTCCTGCCGCTTGCCGCCTACACCGGGGGCATGTTCCTGCTCTTTGCCGACACGCTGGCCCGGAACCTGCTCTCCCCCGTCGAAATACCCATCGGGGTTATCACCGCTTTTTTCGGCGCCCCGTTCTTTTTGTTTCTCGCCGTTATGAACGGAAAAGGCAGGGTACATGCTTAGCGTCCGGGAAATCAGCTTTGCCTACAATGAACGGCTTATCCTTAACGACATCTCCCTTTCGCTCAAGCCGGGGGAATTTCTGGGCTTCCTGGGCCCCAACGGATCGGGGAAATCAACCTTCCTCAAGAACCTTTTGGGGTTCCTTAAACCCCTGCGGGGACGCATTGTTTTTTACGGAGGCGAAACTTCCCCGGAAACCGGGGAACAGGATGTCCGGGATACGGCAAGCGCGGCGGGGAGGCTGGAGCGTTCCCGGCGGCTTGCCTTTGTACCGCAAAACTCCCGGCCCGCCGCGGCGTTTTCGGTACGGGAGCTTATGCTGATGGGGAGGCTGCCACACATACGGGACCGCTGGAGCGGATACGGTAAAGCGGATAGACAGAAAGTCGAGGAAGTGCTTGCCGTGCTGGGTATAGCCGGCATGGCCGAACGGAACATACTGAGTCTTTCGGGCGGCGAACTGCAAAAGGTAATCATCGGCCGCTGTCTTGTACAGGAAGGCGACATACTGCTTTTGGACGAGGCCACTTCCGGGCTCGATCTTAACCACAGCATCGAAATTATGGAATTGATGCGGAAAAAAGCCGACGAGGATGCGAAAACCATCGTAGCGGTGCTTCACGATTTGAACCTCGCCTCCCAATACTGCGACCGCATCGTGCTTCTTAAAAACGGACGTCTTTGTTACGAAGGAAGTCCCAGGGAAATCCTCACCTGGGAAGTTGTCGAAGACATTTACGGCATAAAGGCCGTGGTAAAAACCGACGAATACGGCAAGCCCTTTGTACTGCCCCGGCGGGCCGCCCCGGAACGGGAAAAACCTCCCGCGGAAGCCGCGGAACAACAAAAAAAACGCAGAGAGGCGGCCCGTGTTTGCTGAACGCTTCCGCTCCCATCATGACGCCGAGGGCAGCCTCGAAGTCCTGCTGGGAAAACCGCCCGGGGGACATCTGGGCCGGCTCCTTGCGATGACAAGCTGGTCCGCCGTGGAAAAAAAACTTGGGGAAAGCCCGCGGGGTCTGCCCCGCGGCGTTTACATCCATGTTCCCTACTGCGACAGGATATGCAGTTTCTGTAACCTTAACCGGAAGGAACGGAGCGGCGCCGACCTTGACGCCTACGCAGCGTATATAGCCGGAGAACTCAAGGCATTCGGCGCGTATCCGTATATCCGGGAACAGCCTTTTAACACGGTGTATTTTGGGGGCGGTACCCCCACGGTACTTTCCACCGATCAACTGGCCCTGATAATGGACGCCCTTCACCGGCATATCCCCCTGGCCGGCGACTGTGAAATAACCGTTGAAACAACCCAGCATAACCTGGGGGTAAAAAAAGCGGCGACCCTGGCGGATATGGGCGTAAACCGTTTCAGCGTGGGAATACAGACCTTTTCGGATCGGGGCAGGAAGGTTCTGGGCAGGACTTTTGGCGGAGAAAAGGCCCTGGAAGAACTTTACGCCCTCAGGGCGGCGTTTAACGGCGTTTTGGGGATCGACATTATCTACAGCTATCCCGATCAGAGCCTTGAAGAACTAAAGCGCGACGCGGAAATCTGCGTTTCTTCGGGAATAGACAGCGTAAGTTTTTATTCGCTGATGATACACAAGGGTTCGGCCCTGGCGCGGTCCATTGAGCGGGGAGAAACCCGGTTTATCAGGAACCTTGAATGGGACCGGGAACGGCACCACCTGTTTTACAAAACGCTTGGCGGCGCGGGTTTTAACCTGCTGGAACTTTCCAAACTGGCGCGGCCCGGCAGGGATCCGTACCGGTACATTCACATTCAATATGAAAACGGAGACCTCCTTCCCATAGGCTCCGGCGCCGGAGGACGGCTCGCGGGTTTCGGCATCTATTCGATGGCGCCGGAACGGCGTTTTGTTTCTCCGGCAAATAAACGGCATGAACGGTATTACCGCATGCTGGGGGAATTCCAGTTCGGGTTATACGATCCGCCAGGGATGGGGCTCGCTCCGGGAGCGGAAAAAGCCGTCGTCGAAAAACTAAACGAGCTGGGCGGCCTGGGGTTTTTAAGCCCCGTGCCGCGCGGTTCCGCATGGGCCCTGACCCCCGACGGGATATTCTGGGGAAACAACATCGCCGTGGAGGTCCTCAAGGCCGCCATACACGCGACAAAAAAGGAGAAAACCGTTTATGCGTAAGAACAGGTCTTTGCCGGACATCCCGGTTCTGGTTTTCGTTCTGTTCCTCCTGGGGAGCGGAAGCCTTGCCGCCCGGGGACGGGACGAGGTGACGAAAACGGGAGGGGCGGAAGCTTCCCCGGAAACCGCGCTGTATTGGCGGACGGTTGAAGAAAACAACAAAACCTATATTGTTGACGGAGCGGGCAACAGGGCGCTTCTGACAACGTACCGGCGCATCATCCTTACGTCTCCGGGCGCGGTGGAGGTTCTCTATATGACAGGCGCCGAATCGGCCATCGCGGCGCTTAGTTCCGGCAGAGACCCAATCTGGCCCGACGAAAAAACGATTCTGCTTCCCAGTGTCGGGAATACGGCGCGGCCCAGCCTTGAGGCTATCGTCGCCCTGGAACCGGACCTGGTTATCGGGAACGCGATGAACGCAGCCCTTATGGCGGACCTTTCGTCGCGCGGCTATACCGTACTGATCCACAACGCCGATTCCCTCGCGGACATTTTTAACAGCGCCGTACTTTTGGGACGGCTTACCGGGAAAGAGGCCGAGGCCCGGAACCTGGTCGCGGAAAAAGAGGCCCGGCTTGAGGCGCTTAAAGCGGAACTGCGGAACAACCCGCTCAACCTGAAAGGGGCCTTTCTCTATTCGGCAAGCCCGATCATGGCCTTTACCTCCCGGTCCCTTGCCGGAGAAATCCTCAGTATCCTTGGGATTGAAAACATCGCCGCGGACTTAAACGCCGCCCAGCCGATACTTTCGCCGGAATATATCCTGGCTGAAAACCCGGATTTCCTTTTCGGCGCGATGTCGATAACAAAACCGGAAGACATACTCGCCGCCGATTCGGTAATAGCCAGGACAAGGGCTGGAAGGGAAAAGAACATCAGCATTGTTCCGTCGTCGTTTTTTTTGCGTACGTCGCCCCGCATCGTAGAAAGCCTGCTGGAACTGTACGGTGAAATCAAAAAGTACGCGAGGCCGGGGGCATGATTATGGCGTATACCAAAGGATCAAGCTATGTTTGAGCTGTTTATGCGGGGAGGCTGGGTAATGTATCCCCTGTTTGTTTTTTCGGTTCTGGCTCTGGGGGTAACGCTTGAACGGGGTTTTTATTTTTTTACCAGCCGCCAGCGCCTGGATAAATTTCTTAAAGACCTCGGCTGCAAGGGGAACTCCGGAGAGCCTGCCGTATTGAGGAAAAACCTTGTGACCCAAAACAGCCGGGGTTATCTTACCCAAATGACCAGGGTCTACCTTGATTCCATGGGCGAAGACAGCGCTTCAGAAAAACTCTTTGCCGCGGGTTCCGAAATTATACGGGAAAGCGAAAAACACCTTCCCGTTTTGGCCTCGATTGCCCACCTTGCCCCCCTCTGCGGCCTTTTTGGCACCGTACTGGGAATGATAGAAGTATTCCGTAAACTGGAATCCATAGGCGGCCGGGCAGACGTGGGCCTTCTTTCCGGGGGCATTTGGGTTGCCCTGCTTACCACCGCCTTCGGGCTGCTTGTGGCCATTCCCACGCTGATAGCCCATCATTACTTTTCCAATCTGGTAAGCGGGCGTTCCGAAGATCTTCAATTTTTGATCTCCCGCCTCAATGTCCATACCGGCGCGGCGCTTTCCATGTTTTCAAAAGAAGATACGGAGAATATGTATGAAGCCATTTCTGCGACGTAAAACTTCAAGCGCCGGCATCGACATTACTCCCCTTATGGATATTGTATTCCAGCTTCTGCTTTTTTTCGTTCTTACCTCGGCTTTTCTTGAACCCGGCCTGCCCCTGGAACTTCCCCGCTCTTC
Organism: Treponema sp.; assembly: GCA_031257595.1. Taxonomy (GTDB): domain Bacteria; phylum Spirochaetota; class Spirochaetia; order Treponematales; family Breznakiellaceae; genus JAIROH01. The sequence continues at coordinate 9,645 of JAIROH010000230.1, forward strand.
CATGGAAAACGAGCGGACGGAGACGGACATGGTCATATCGATTGATGAAGCGGGCCGGATTTTCCTCAACGACGCGCCTTCTTCCTTGGAAACGGTAGAAACCGCGGTTTCCTCCCTGGTTCGGGAAAACCCGGACGCCGGGGTAATACTCAGGGGAGACAAACAGGTACGTTACGGCGGTTTTTTTGAAGTCCTGGATATTATCAGAAACGCGGGAATTAAAACCATAAGCCTGGCCTATGAGAATCAGGAAAGCTAATCCCCTTTTTCTCGCGTTAAGCCTTTCGGTCTTTATCCACGGCCTCTTGCTGGTTTTCGGGAATCCCCGTCCCGAGGCCGGGAACCGTTCCGCCATAGCGGCCATTCTCCCGGCTTTTCCGCCGGAAAGAACGCCCGATGCGCTCCCTGAAACGCCCCAAAGCGAAATTCCGCCCGTAACGGAAAGCGCCGCGTTCACCGAAGAGACCGTACCGGCCTCGGCGGAAAGCGCCACGGTCCCGGCTGAAATTTCCCGGACGGAAACATCCGAAGCGGAAACGCGGGAATTTTCTTCCCCTGTTGCGGGATCATTTGTCCGGCCCGGCCAATCCGGCCAATCCGATCTTCGGGAAGACGCCATAGCCCGGTACGCAGCAATGATCCACGGCCTTATCGACCGGCGAAAGGCCTATCCCTATCAGGCCCGCCGTCAGGATCAGGAAGGAAGCGTTCAGCTACGCTTTACCCTGTCCCGGCACGGGGCTCTGACAGGAGACCCGGTAATCGAAAAAAATTCCCGCTACCGCCTTTTGAATGAATCCGCCCTTGAAGCGGTAAAAAACGCCGCCCCCTACCCTCCCTTTCCCCAAGAAATCCCGGAAGATGAAATGAGCTTTCAGATAACCGTGTCGTTTTCCCTGTAAGCGAAAGCCAACGCAACAGCGCCTTACAGCTTTTCAATTTCCTCCGGGGACAGTTGAGTATATTTACGGATTTTCTCAGATTCCAGGCCGTCTTGTTTCATTTTTCGGGCCGCCTCGGCTAAAGCATCGGCTTTCCCTTCGGCCAGGCCTTCCCGCCGGGCATTCGTTATGAAACTCTGCCGGTCAAGTTCATACTTGTATTCGCTTTCCAGCCTGGCACGCTCCACCTCGTCCCGGCTTATGCTCAGTAATACTTCCCCAGCCATCGCTATACCCTCCTCGTCCCGCAGCAGCTCATTTACCAACCCCCGCCGCTGCCTGTCTCTGAGGTACCGGAAAAATAAGGCCCACTTTTCGGCCCCGCTCATCTTCCCCGGCCCTTTCTTCATAAATTCTTCGGCTTTCTCCAACTCTACTACAATAATATGGGTTCGTCCACCTAACGGTATTTCCCTTTCCGGATCGTAGTATTCAAACCGGTGAATTCCCCACTGGTCGGGAAACAAGCGTTTTGACCCTATCAGAGATATTTGCCAGGTGTGGAACAAATCCCCATAGTCCTTGTTTCTGCCTCTGATGTCCTGACCCGTAAAAAGACGGGCGGTATAATATTCAAGGCGCAGGGCCTCGAAATTTCGGGGGTTCAAGGTCATTTCCACATTGGCTGGTTCCTTGCCGTCAAGCTTGACATGGATGTCGTAGCGGATTTGACGGTCCTGTATGCCGGCAACCGGCGCTTCATTGGCGTTTACCGCGATGAGTTCTACATCTCTGCCGATGTAGGCCGAAATCAGCCTTTTCAGGGCGCCCTGGGAAAGGGGGTTGTCCCGGGTAAAGGCGGCTTTGAAAACGTTGTCCCTGCAGATGTCAATGATATCATCGTCGGGGGCAAATTGAATATTTCTCATGATTTCCTCCGCAGGTATATAAGGGACGAAGATGAGTATTACTTTAATATCGAGCGGTATTTTTTGTAAAAAAAGGAAGCCTTCTCAAAATCCGATTCGCGGGCTGTGCTTACGGCGGGGTGTCAGACCCGTGTCAGGCCCCACTGCGAATGAGCCTCTGTGGAGGCTCATTTGGTTTATCCGGCGCGGTCTGTCCGCAAGTCCGCAAAAGCAGTTTGCGCACCGACATTGCGGACAGACATTGGACTTGTTCAACAACCCGGTTGGTTGTTGAACAACTCTATTACCTAATTCCAAAAACATACCGATTTTCAGGAACTTTGGAAAGGTATCTTTAAAGCCGGACGAACCAAAAAAATGCCCCGCCCTGGGGCACAGGACGGGACGAAATGACGGCGCGTTTTTTATTTATTGAAACTGTTTTGAACTTCGGTTTTAGAGGTTTTTGTACTTGATGAGGTATCTGTCTTTGGC
>JAIROH010000237.1 GCA_031257595.1 Treponema sp.
CCAGAAGCTGTTTCCGGTTTTCAAGAAAAAGTTCCGTCCACATCGGGGCGTTCAGCACGGCGATACGGGTAAGGTCTTCAAAACTGCCGCCGCCGTAACGGGTAATTCCCGCGTCGCCTTCACAGTCGATAAGGGCGGCGGCGATCACATGACAGAGCTGGCTCGTAAAGGCTATTTTGCCGTCGTGGTCTTCCGGGCTTGTTTCGGTGATACGGCCGAAACCCATGCGGTGAATGATACCGGCAAGCCAGAGAAGGTTTTCTTTTTTGTTTCGCTCAAGCGGGGTAAGGATATAGTTTTTTCCCGCGAAGTTTACTTTTTCCGCGCTGGCAAAACCGGCGCCTTCGGCTCCCGCCATTGGGTGGCCCGGAATAAAGTCAACGTCTTCCCTGATCCGAAGAAACCTTTCCGCGGCGGCGCAGACGCTTCCCTTGATCCCCGCAATGTCGGTAACAAGGGCGCCGGTTTTGAAAGAACCCGCGTGTTTTTCGGCAAAGGCTATCAGGGTCGAAGGGTTGAGGCAGAGCATGACAAAGTCGCTTTCCGCGAGCATTGCCGCCGGATCGGTACACGATTCGTCGATAACACCGAGGTCAAGCGCCGTTTTCAAAACCTCTCCGTCTTTGTCGAAAGCGCGGATCCGTCCGGGCCGCAGTTTTTTTATGGCCAGCGCGAAGGCTCCGCCCATAATGCCAAGCCCCGCGATACCGACGCCGCATTCTTCAATGGGTTTCATGATACGGTTTTTCCTTCAAGATCGGCGTACTTTTTCAGGGTCTTCATGAGATCGGAAAACGCCTCCGGGGTCAGGGACTGTTCGCCGTCGGAAAGGGCGTTTTCCGGGTCGTTGTGGACTTCAATGATAAGGCCGTCCGCCCCCGCGGCTACGGCGGCTTTCGCGGCGGCAGGTACAAGGCCGGCGATACCGGTGGCGTGGCTCGGATCGACAATCACCGGAAGGTGGGTTTTTTGTTTCAGGTACGGCACGGCGGAAATATCCAGGGTATTGCGGGAAAAAGTCTCAAATGTCCTGATGCCCCGCTCGCAGAGTATCACCTTTTCGTTGCCTCCCGCCATGATGTACTCCGCCGCCATAAGAAGTTCCGTTACCGTGGACGCAAGACCCCGCTTTAAAAGTACAGGCTTGCCGCAGCGGCCAAGCTCTTTAAGGAGGTTAAAGTTCTGCATGTTCCGGGCGCCCACCTGAATAATGTCAACGTTGTCAAAAACTTCAAGCTGATGTATCTCCATCAACTCGGAAACCAGCGGCAGGCCCGTCTCCTTTTTCGCGGCGCAGAGCATATCTATCCCCTCACAGCCCATCCCCTGAAAACTGTAGGGACTGGTCCTCGGTTTGAACGCCCCTCCCCGAAGGAAGCCCGCCCCCGCGGCCTTTACCGCCGCGGCAACGGCGCTAATCTGCTCCCCGCTTTCCACGGAACAGGGCCCGGCGATAATTCCAAGCCTGCCGCCGCCGATGCCGTGAACGCCGCCGGGCGCCGCAACGTCAATCCGGGTATCTTCCGGATGAAAAAGCCGGTTCGCCCTTTTGTAAGGCTCCTGAACCCTCATAACCTTCGCGACAAGGTGATGGGCCGCGATGGCCTCCGGGTCAAGGGAAGACGTGTCCCCGACGAGGCCCAAAACGGTCTGGGTTTCACCCCGCGAGACATGTACCGTAAGTCCCCGTTTTTCCATGGCGGAAGCAAAACGTTCCGCCTCTTCCCCGCCTGTTCCCTGTTTTAACGCGATAATCATAGCAGCTCCTTTGCCCGCGGCTCTTTGGGCCCGCGGATTTTTCGGGCATAAAAAAAGGACTCCTTGCGGAGTCCCTGTTTTGCCGTTGTACCTTTAGACAGCTAAAGGCAGACACGGAACCCCGTTGGCCGAACAGAGATAAAGTAAAAATAATAGTAAGCCCCGACGTTCCTGTCTTTCATGCCGTCAATTTACCCCTTTACGGAAAAAATGTCAAGCGCGGGCCGGGACAGTGTTTGTTGAGATGGATTGCGTTGTATCGGCCCGTTTAGCCGCGCTAATGAAATCGTCAATTTGGTGAACTATAGCCTGAGGACTTTCTATATGCAAAACGTCGTGGAATTTGATGATAAAATCAACGGCTCCACAATCATCAAACAGGTTCATCACATCTCCACCTGTCATATTATGTTCAAATTTATATGATTCGATACAAAGCAATAAAAAATGTACCGGCTCTTTGCACATTTTATGTTTCCTCCGGTATGGAAAAAGCACCCTTTTCTTGTTCTTCGTCGTACATCATACAAAGGCTCATATAACTGAAATGCCAGAATTTTGTTTTTTCGTCTTCCAGCATTTTATATACCTTGGATTTATAAAAAGAACGGGCAGCGTCAAGTTCACTGATTCTGTGACGAATAGAAAGTTCTTTGATTGTCTGGCTTGCAACAGAACTTAGTATGAGGATAAAACGGTTATTGTCCATATCAAAAACACCACCTGCCATGATAGAGGGTCATATCAACTCGGTTTTAACGGAAAATTGAAGCCAGAATGTTTTTCCCGCTTGCGGTTCTAAAATGGTTGTCAAGAATCCCGTCTCTCTGGGAAAGGGGAATGTTGCCTTCTTCCAGATTAACAAGATAATCGGCCTCCAGCAAAATACGAAAATCGGTGTCTTCCGATGTTGCCGGGCTGTGATGATGGGCGATCAAAAAAACCACCCGGTCGATAACGGCCCGCTCAATTCCCAGCCGGGAGAGAATTTTTTCCGCTTCCGGGGGGCCTTCCGTTTCCTGCTGCTTAAAGCTGCATGAACCGTATTTTTCCTCGGCGATTTTTATTCCGATGTCATGGAGAATTGCCGCGTACACCAGGGCCTCCGGCGGTTTCCCGTCCTGATTTTCCAACTCTCCGATGGTCAGGGCGTAGGCGTATACTTTGAGGGCATGGGCGATTCGCTTTTTGTCATTCCCAAAAAAGAAAATCATCTCCCGGATTGCTTCGGCGGTTTTCATATTTAATTCCTGAAATTGGTACTCCCGGTAAATCTGTATCGCGTTACGGTGCGGATTTGGGCCTGATGGTCTCAAACCCGCAATACGGAACCAGAGCCGCGGGCAGTTTGACCGAACCGTCGGCCTGCTGGAAATTTTCGAGGATCGCGATGATTGCCCGCGACAGGGCGACGGCGGTACCGTTTAACATGTGGACAAATTTGTTGCGGGATTTCCCCGCGCCGTCATCGTCCCTGTAACGCACGTTGAGCCGCCGGGCCTGGTAATCGGTACAGTTGCTGGTTGATGTTACCTCTCCCCACTCGCCTCCGTTGCGGCCGGGCATCCACGCCTCCAGATCCCACTTGCGGTAGGCCGGCGCGCCGAGGTCCCCGGTACAGGTATCCACCACCCTAAAGGGGATGTCAAGGCCGGAAAAGATTTCTTCTTCGATGGAACGCAGCTCTTCGTGGATGTGGTTCGATTCTTCCGGCAGGCAGTACACAAACATCTCGAGCTTGGTAAACTGGTGTACCCGGTACAGTCCCTTACTGAACTGGCCCGCGGCGCCGGCTTCCCGGCGGAAACAGTGGGAAAGCCCCGCCATGCGCAAAGGCAGCTTTTCTTTGGGGATCACCGTATCGGCATAGTAGCCGCCCAGGGTGATTTCCGCGGTTCCCACAAGACAGGCGTCTTCCCCCTCAAGGGTGTAGACATTGGACTCGGCCCCCCGTGGATTAAAACCTATGCCCTCAAGGATCTCCGTCCGGGCGATGTCGGGAGTGATAAACGGAGTGAAACCTTTTTTTGCGAGAATATCCAGCGCATAACGGGTAAGGCCAAGTTCAAGAAAAACCCCCTCGTTTTTTAGATAGTAGAATTTGGTTCCCGAAACCCTGGTGGCCGAATCAAAGTCAATAATATCCAGATCCTGACCAAGCTGCACATGATCCCTCGGTTCAAAATCAAAATTCGTCGGCTTTCCCACCCGCTTTACTTCAAGATTATCCTTGTCTTCTTTACCGACAGGAGCGTCCGGATGGGCCATATTGGGGATGCGCCGCGCCTCGGCCTCAAGTTCCGCCTCAAGCTTTGCAAGCTCCTCTTCGGCGGCGGCGATTTGATCCTTGAGTTTTTTCCCTTCATCGACAAGCGTTTTCCGGGTTTCCGCTTCCATTTTGCCTTTCATCGCATCGGCGTTGGCGTTGCGCTTTTGCTGAAGGTTCTGCAAAGCCGTGGCAAACTCGGTACGTTTTTTAAACAGCGCTGCCACCGCATCGGCGTCGGCTTTCATAAAGCGGTTTTCGATGTTTTTCCTGACCGCGTCGATATTATCAACGATAAAACGATAATCTAACATAAACATATAGTAACAGGGAGAATGATTTCCGGCAAGGGCGACGTCCATGCCGCCATGTCATGTTGTCAGGGCCGGACTTTTCCGAGTAAAAAGTCGATGACGTTGTAATGAAAAATACCGTCGATGTCGGTAAGGGGACCCGGAGGATCCAGGGAAAGAACCAGTTTTTTATAGTTGTCCCGGATCTTTCGCAGCGGCAAAAGTTCCCGCGCCCGAACTTCCGGCGGGGCCATTGTGGAAGTTACCTGGACATAGATTTTTTCCGTTTCGTTCCATGCGATAAAATCAACCTCAAGGGAATCGAACTTTCC
>JAIROH010000262.1 GCA_031257595.1 Treponema sp.
TGCATGTATCACCTCAGGCGACGCGGGTTTTGACGCTATCGGTTCTTTGATTTAGTCAAAACTAATAAGAGTAGACCTTTATTCGAAAGTCTGGTTTAATACCCCGGAGTTCTGCTCCGCGGAGGCTCATCTGTTGAATACGATCTTGTTGAAATCTGTATTTGTCAGAACACTAGTGTACCGACAGAATCAAAACGCCAGGGCTTTTTCAATCGCCAGCGCGGCTCCATCCTGTTCACAGTCCAGCGTAATTTCATCCGCGACAGCCTTGAGTTCTTCCGCGGCGTTCCCCATGGCAACCCCAAGACCGGCTTCCAGTATCATGTCCTTATCGTTGTCACTGTCGCCAAGGGCCATAACGTTTTTCATGTCTATGCCCAATTTTTTCGCTACGAATTCAAGGGCCTTCCCCTTGTTGGCGCCCGCCGGCATGATCTCGATATTGTTATCGGCAAAGTAGGTAACGTAAAAATCTTTGCGGAGAAGAAAAGCGTCAAGGGCGCGCCGCCGTTCGGACAGATCCTCAAATATCATCACCAGCTTTACAAAGCGCTTTCCGTCCCGTATCAGCGATTCTATATCGGCAAGGGGATAATTGGCCCATGCATTGGCGGCTCTTATCCGGCCGGTTATTCCTTCTTCAAAGCCCCTGCCTTTGCTGTCGAAAGCTCCGATCGTATCATAGGCCCCGAATATCATCCCTTTGAAATTTCTGAGCTCGTGAAGCAGTGAAAGGGCGGCGCTTGTTTCAAGCTGCTTTGACAACTCCAGGTTTTTTTCGGGCATCTTGTACACCTGGACGCCGTTATTGGCGATGATGAAAGGCGGCGGAATGTCTTTGACCGGCTGGGGAATCTCGTGAAACTGGCGTCCTGTCGCGGGTATGATATAAATGCCCGCGGAAAACGCGTTGTGTATGGCCGCCAGGGTACGTTCCGTTATTTTTTTCTCACTGTTCAATACCGTTCCGTCGAGGTCAAACGCGATGAGTTTTATCGGATTGTTCATGGGAAAAGCATAACGGAATGAGCCGGTGAACGGCAAGCGCAGGGATCTGCGGTGCTTCGGTTTGATACCGAAAGCGGCCCTGCGGCAGGCGCGGCCTGCCACAGGGAAAATTTTTACTTGGAAGCGGGAGGAATGTCGGTATTTCTGTACCTGATAGCCAGCGCGTTGCCGGAATAGGTACGAACGGTTCTGTGCGTTTGTTCAACAAGAACCAGCGAGCCATCATCCTGGGTTTCAAGAGTCAGCCTGTTTTTGTCGAGCTTGAGATAAGCCTGTTCAACCGGGCTAAACTTATAACCATCCACCACATGGCGGCGTTCTATTGTATTGGTTATATCATCACGATAGTCAATAACGACATTGATTATCGCATGTGCGTTTAGCTTCCTGGCTTCGGCCAGAAGTTTACTGTACGTAATGCCTTCACCGTTCCAGTGATAGGCCCCGTCAGGACCGATTTCCTCAACGGACTGCGCGGTTATCTGTATAATCCCCACGGCTTCAAAGTCTTTTACCTCAACGAGTTTCGGCGATTTAAGCTGCCACGCGTTTGTTTTTACGCCATTTTCGTCCAGCGTTTGTTCGGTTATGTACTTGAGTATCTCGGATTCAAAGGAACCAACGTCAAAACGGGCATTGTCATTTTTTGCGACGTCAAAACCCCTGTCGGCGTAAATGATATTCCGGGGGACACTGATCCTGATAGGCTCGTTGATATAGATACTCGGCGTTCCCGTTACCTTTACGCTAAGGGACGAAGAACCTGCGGCAGCGGCTTCATCTGCCACGGCCCTCAGGCCGGAAGGAAGATTTCCGAACCACCTGGACAGGTCGGTGTCTTTATCAATGTTGTTCAGCAATTTGGCCGCCCCAAAATAAACGGAGAATGTTTTGGGAAGAATTTCGGTATTGATCGCGCCCCCGATTAATACATTGCTTATTGAAAGCCCCAGAATTTCAAAACGCAGATCGTCATTGGGCTTTACAACAAGGTCAAGCGCCCTGTGCAGATTTTCGGCAGGTACTTTTACGAAGACCGCCTGATCGATGGCCGCCTGGGGAATACCGCTGATGGTAAGCTTAATCTCATCCGCGTCTTTTTCCGCGGCAGAAGAAAGGGCCTGTAAACCGGTGGGCAGGTTGGTAATCCAGGACGACAAATTGGTCCCAACCGGTATCGCAAAGGCCAGTGCGGCATGATCAAATTTAACGGTGATGGTTTTGGGGACGATGGCCGAACCAACAGATCCCCCGATGATGACGGTTCCGGCGTTTTTAGACCAGGCCGCGGGAGCGTTTTCAATTGACGACGGATCTATATCGCCGATTTCGATTACCGCATCGGCAATGTCGATAAGCGCGTTGGCGTTTGCCTGAATGGTGAGGTCTGTCCCGCTGGTGAGAAAACTCCCCGGAACGGTTACCTGAATCGGTTCTTTTCTTGTTTCACCGGGCGTACCGGAGACAAGCATCAGGAATTCTTTTTTTCCGCTCAACGCTTCATGGATATTGGCGGTAAGTCCCGAGGGAAGATTGATGATCCATGAAGTAACGTCGGTTCTGTCCGCGACGGTCTCTCTGAAGCTAATGCCGTCGGGGAACGTAACTTTGACATCCTTTGGATTAATTTCCGTATCCTTGTTTCCTACAATGGCGTTGAACACTTCTCCAAGGTTGTCCCTTACCTCTTTAAAACCCGTAGGTTTCAAAACCTGAATGGAACCGGGAGCGGATTTAACCGCTTTTTCCACGGCTTTCGGTATCGCGGCATCCACAACCGCGACCGGAGAACCGCTTGCCTGCTTCGCGGAAGTTCCCGTCGAACTGCATGACGCGGCAAAAAACGCCGCCGCCGCCGCCGCCGCCAAAACTGCTTTAAACATTTTTTTCAATTTAAAACCTCCTGTAAAAATTTGCACCAATCCCAAACTCCGGAGAGTTTTGGAATTGGCGTCGAATAACCGAATTGTTCCCGGACATTCCGCGAACATACATTTATAGAGGGTATCGGGGAGCGGTAAAACTGTCAAGAACCATCGGCGGTTTATGTCAACGGCCGCCTGTACGCCTTGATCTCGTCCCGCAAACGCTGGGCCAAACCCGCCCTGGGAACGCGCGCCTGGTCCATCGAATCCCGGAAACGAAGGGTGACCGTTCCGTCGTCTTTGGACTGATAGTCGATTGTAACGCAGAACGGAGTTCCCGCCTCATCCTGACGGCGGTAACGTCTGCCAATGGCTCCAGCCTGATCAAAGTCGGTCGCAAAATCTTCCTTTAGTTCGGCGCGGATATCGGACGCAAGTTCCGCAAGGCCGTCTTTTTTCATCAGCGGAAGAACCGCCACGGTTACCGGAGCGAGGCTGGGGTGGAAGCGCAGCACCGTGCGCCAATCCGCCGCCTCTTCGGAACTGCCCGCGCTTCCGTCCGCTTTCTTTTCAGGAACAACCTGCTCTTCGTCGTAGGCGTCGCAGAGTATCATCAAGAGGTTCCGGGTAAGCCCCGCCGACGTTTCGATGATATAGGGAATATAACGTTCGTTGTTGTTGTCCTGGTCGATGTATTGAAGATCCTTTCCCGAATATTGGGTATGCCGGGAAAGATCGTAGTCGGTTCTGTTGTGAACGCCTTCAAGTTCCCGCCAGCCCATCGGAAAAAGGTATTCAATGTCGTAGGCGTCTTTCGCGTAATGGGCAAGCTCGTCCGGGCCGTGACGGTGCCAGCGCAGGTGATCCATTTTGACGCCGAGCTTTTCATAGTACGCCCAGCGCCGTTCCCGCCAGGTATTGAACCATTCCTCGTCGGCTCCGGGTTTTACAAAGAACTGCATTTCCATCTGTTCGAATTCGCAGGTACGAAAAATAAAGTTTTTGGTTACGATTTCGTTCCTGAAAGCCTTGCCGATCTGGGCAATGCCAAAAGGAATTTTCATCCTGTTGCTTTGAATGATGTTTTTGTAGTTTACATAAATTCCCTGGGCCGTCTCGGGACGCAGGTAGATGACGCTGGCACTGTCTTCCGCCGGACCGATGTGGGTTTTGAACATAAGGTTGAACTTTCGGGTGTCGGTAAGCTCACCCCCGCATTCCGGGCATTTTTTCTGGGCAAGGTTTTCCTCGGGGATCTGATCCGCCCTGAACCGGGACTTGCACTTTTTACAGTCCACCAGCGGATCGGTAAAATTTTCCACATGGCCGGAAGCTTCCCATGTACGGGGATGCATCAGAATCGCCGCGTCAAGCCCCACAATATTGTCGTGAAGCTGGGTCATTTCTTTCCACCAGGCCTGGGCGATACGGTTTTTCAGCTCGATCCCCAGCGGGCCGTAATCCCAGGCTCCGTTCTGGCCGCCGTAAATTTCCGACGATTGAAAAACAAAGCCCCGCCGTTTTGCCAGAGACGTGATTTTTTCCATCGTGGCGGATCCCGAATATTCGGATTCACGCGAATTTTTGGATTCGGGCGGAGAAGCCGGTTTGTCAGACATAATAACTCCTGGATAGCGCGGCCCGGCGGCCGCAGTATAGTCGAAGATAGACCGGAACG
>JAIROH010000046.1 GCA_031257595.1 Treponema sp.
AAATCCGCTCCCTTACGGTGGACGCCATGCCCGATACCAGCGTCTTGCCGGCGTGCATGGCGACCCTCAGGTGACTGACACCCGAACCGTTGTATGCGACGCTTTAAGGTAGTTGCCCCCTATGGGCCCGCGGGGGATCAGGGCGAAGCGATTGAGGCGCTGGCTGCGGGGATTAGGGCGGGCGAAAAGTTCCAGACCCTTCAGGGGGTAACCGGTTCGGGGAAAACCTTTACGATGGCAAAGATCATCGAGGCGGTGCAGATGCCCACCCTCGTGATAAGCCACAACAAAACCCTCGCCGCACAGCTTTTCAGGGAATTTAAGGGATTTTTCCCCGACAACGCCGTAGAATACTTTGTTTCCTATTACGACTATTACCAGCCGGAAGCCTACGTTGCCAGCCGGGATCTCTATATCGAAAAGGACGCTTCGATAAACGACGAGATTGAGCGGATGAGGCTTTCCGCCACCCGAAGCCTTATGGAGCGGGAGGACGTGGTCATCGTGGCTACGGTTTCCTGCATTTACGGTCTGGCTACCCCGGAAGTTTACCGAAAGATGACAGCGAGTTTTTCGGTGGGCGACACGCTGGATACCGACAGCCTTATGCGGCGTTTTGTCGAACTCCAGTACGAGCGGAACGACGCCGTCCTTGAACGGGGATCGTTCAGGCGGCGGGGCGACACGCTGGAAATCTACCCCGCCTACCTCGAAGAAGCCTACAGGGTGGATCTCGACTGGGACAGGGTGGAACGGATACGCCGCTTCGAGCCTGTGTCGGGGAAAACCATCGAAGACCTTGACCGGGCGATGATCTACCCGGCCAAGCAGTTTGTCATGCCCGGAGAGATGATCCGCGACGCCCTTTCTTCAATAAAAGAGGAGCTTGCCGAACGCTATGAATTCCTTAAAAATACCGGGAAAAACCTTGAGGCGGAACGGCTTAAAACCAGGGTCGAATATGATATAGAAATGCTTACCGAAATGGGCTATTGTCCGGGCATCGAAAACTATTCGGCGCCCCTGGCGGGCAGAAGGCCCGGCGATCCTCCCGATACGCTTATCGACTATCTGCCCAAGGGCCCGGGCGGAACGCCGGCCCATCTTACGTTTATCGACGAAAGCCACGTTACCCTGCCCCAGATCGGCGCGATGTACGCAGGGGACAGGAGCCGCAAACAGAACCTCGTCGATTACGGTTTCCGCCTGCCCTGTGCGCTTGACAACAGGCCCCTCCGGTTCGATGAATTTGAAAAGCGGCTCGGTAAAGTCGTCTATGTCTCCGCGACGCCGGGAAAGGCGGAAGCGGAAAAATCCGCCCGGATTGTGCAGCAGCTGATCCGGCCCACAGGTCTTCTTGACCCGGAAATCGAGGTGCGGCCCAGCGAAGGCCAGATGGAAGACATTTACGCCGAAGTGCGAAAACGCATCGACGCCGGGGAACGGAGCCTTATCCTCACCCTGACCAAAAAAATGGCGGAAGACCTTACCGATTACCTTTCCGGCCTCGGCCTCAAGGTACGCTACATTCACAGCGAAGTGGAAACCATAGAACGGGTTGAAATTCTTACCCAGCTTCGTTCCGGGGATTTCGACGTGCTTGTGGGAATCAACCTTTTGCGGGAAGGCATCGACCTGCCGGAAGTTTCGTTTATCGCGATACTCGACGCCGACAAAATAGGTTTTCTGCGTTCGCTGACAAGCCTTGTCCAGATTATAGGCCGGGCCGCCCGGAACGCCGCGGGAAAGGTGATCATGTACGCCGACAGGATGAGCGACGCGATGGAAGCGGCCCTTGCGGAAACAAAACGCCGCCGGGAAATTCAAATGGCCTACAACAAACAGCACGGCATTACCCCCGCGACGGTAAAGAAAGCCATTGCCGACATCCTTGTCCGCCATGCCGAAGAAGCCGCGGACGCCGCCGCCGCTTCCATCGAGGTTCTTAAAAAATCCTACAATGTTCTTGTTCCCGCCCAGCGAAAACAGCTTGTCAGGGCGCTGGAAAACGAGATGCTTGAACACGCCAAAAAACTTGAGTTTGAGGAAGCGGCGGCGATCCGGGACGAGATACAGCGCATACAGGAACTGGGAAAGAAGTGAGCCAATCCCAAAACTCTGTTAGTTTCGGGATTGGCTTCGGAGTTTCTCAGCCTAAATCTTTATTGTATAACGATTTACGCCCTTAAAACCGGAACAGTAGCCCTGAATTTAGGCCGGCTCTGTAACTAAGCCCCGCCGGAAAAATGCCGATATAAGAGGTATGAAAACCTTTAGTTTTATTGTCGTATGCGCTTTGGTCTTGACGGCCGTCGTTCCGGCCCAGACCGGAAAGCCGGTATCCATGCCGGCCGGATCTTTCAGTCAGGAAGGAATTGCATCCTGGTACGGAGCCGAATTTGAAGGGAAGCCTACCGCGTCGGGTGAGATCTTCAACGCGTCCCAGTTTACCGCGGCCCATCCTACGTTACCATTTGGGACCATGCTCAGGGTGACGAATAAACACAACAATAAAACGGTAACTGTACGGATCAACGACAGGGGGCCGTTTGTTTCGGCCCGGATTATAGACCTTTCCAGGGCGGCGGCCCAGCAGCTTGACATGATCAAAACCGGAACCGCCCCGGTACTTGTGGAAAGCATTGAGCCGGGGAAAACTCCGCTGCCGGAACCGGAATCGGTTGTCCAAATCCAGCCGGGATCGGTACAGCCCCTGAGCGCGCTTCAACCGGCTCAGTCTTCGAATACGGTTCAGCCGGCCGTTTCCCCGGCCCGGCCGCCGGCCGTTTCCCAGCCGGACCCGGCGCTGCTTAAAGGAGCCGTTCCGGGAGACCCAGCACTGGCCGACGGCAAGCTGTACCGTATCCAGGTCGGCGCCTACATACAGCCGAAAAACGCCGTGGAAGCTTTCGACAAGCTTAAAAGAACCGGCCTTAATCCCGCTTATGAAAAGTACAATGATTTTTATCGGGTTGTACTTACCGGGGTCAAAAATACGGAAGTTCAGACCGTAGCCGAAAAGATAAGTCAGGCGGGTTTTCGGGAAGCAATCATCAAAGAAGAAAATTAGTGTTCTGACAAATACAGATTTCAACAAGATCGTATTCAACAGATGAAGGTCTACTCTTATTAGTTTTGGCAAAATTAAAGAACGGATAGTGTCAAAACCCACGTCGCCGGGGGTGATGCATGCGCATGCGCCCGTCACGGCAGATTGCCGGACGCCTGTGTTTGGTATAAGACGGCGGCAATTCCCCCGTGAAGAGCATGCGGCGTCCGTAGGTAATGGCCAGACCAGAGTCTGCGGAGGAGAAGGTGACGACCGTCTAGCTCGAGCGGGGGTTGCCGCCGTCCTGTGGTAACGCAAAGGCATCCGGCGCGTTAGGGGCACGGGCGCATGCGTCTGCCCCACTAAGCAGCAACATGGGCGAAAGCTGTCATTGTAACATTTGATTAGGACAGAACACCCACCGATGAATTATTCTTCGCTTTCCGTTTCGGCTCTGTTCCCGCCCCGTTCCCAGTGGGGAAGGTTTTCCTCGTCCGCGTCAATTTCTTCCTGAGCCGGCTGTTCCGCCTTGAGCTTTTCCTGTTCCGCCGCCTCTTTGGCCTTGCGTTCGTCCGTCGCAAGTTTGCGGTTATACATAAAAAGAGCCAGGGCGGCAAGGATGATGCCGTCCATCATGTATTTTTCAATTTTCTCGCCAAGACTGAACGACGTAAAATGACGTATAAGACTGTATACAATCAACGATATTCCCAGCCCCGCGGTAATCCACAAAAGCGTTTTCCGGTTTAATTTCAACGACAACTCCTGTATAAGGCGGCGGAATCGCCGCTTGTTAATCGATTATTCTTTTAAGCCCATTTCAAGTATCAGTTCAACTTCCCCTTTGGACATCTTGAGGGCCGTGGCTATTTCGTCCACTTTCCAGCCCTGGCGGGCAAGCTTTATCGCGTTGTCCCTGGCCGCTATGCTGGGCGCTCCCTTCGTTGAAGCTCTGGGAACCTTTCCTTCGTCTTTGAGCAGCGCCCCGAACAGTTTGACATGTTCCTGAACCTGTTTGTTTATGTCTTCAAACCTCGTTTCCGCGCGGGCAAGCCAGTCCCGGGCAACCTGCATATCTTCAATGCGTTTTTCTATTTTCTCAATGTTTTCGTCAAGCTTTTCAAGCTTCTCTTCCGCTTCTTTCGCCCTGCCGCTTGCCTCCGAAAGCTCCGTAATCGCCGGCCCCAGGGCTTCAAGCTCGTCGGAAGATTTGTCGATCTGTTCGGTAAAACGCTTAATTGCCGCGTCGGTTTCTTCAAGGAGGCTGAAATTCCGGTCTATACCCGCATTGGTTTCATCCAGTACCCGGTTTTTCCGCTCCAGCCGCTGGAAACGTTCTTCCGATTCCTTCATCGCTTCGTCAAGCTTTCTAAGCTGGACCTGCATGCCCTGGAGTATGTCGTCCGAAGTCGTTACAAGCCTGAGTTTTTCTTCCACCGCCTGGGACGTACCGATAAGCCGGTTAAAATCGTTTTCCATGACATCAAGGTGATGTTTTTCCGAAAGGAAACGATTCATCTTGGCGTTCACCTCGTCGCCGAGCCGGCGTACGGTGACACACTGGGCTTCTATCTGCGCCGCTTCGGTACGCCGTTGATCAAGGCCCTTCAGCTCTCCCTTGAGATCTTCTATACGGCGTTCAAGATCCAGCCTAAGCTCGTCGGCTTTTTCAAAGAGCCTTGTCTGTGAAGAAAAATCCCTGATGCCTTCCCGTATTTCTCCTATTTCATTTTTTAGCCTGTCAACGCTGCCGGAAGTTTCGGCAACCAGGTCCTTGACCCTGTTTCTGGCATCCTCCACCGCTTTTTCCGTATCCTGAAAGTTGAGGCTGAATTTATCCTGCCAGTTTTCAAATTCCGCCCGGACCTTGTCTATCCGTTCGGTTGTCTCAAAGGAATAACGCTCAATTTTCGCGTTAATTGCGGTTTCCGTTTTTTCAAAAACGGCGCCGAATTTGTTTCGCCAGTCATCAAATTCCGTTTGGGCTTTGTCCAGCCGCTCGGTTGTTTCAAGAGAATGGCGCTCAAGTTCCGTAGTAATTTCGGCTTCCGTTTTCCGGAGTGAATCGTCAAATTTATCCTGCCAGTTTTCAAACTCCGTCCGGGCCGCGTCTATTCGTTCGGTTGTTTCAAGAGAATGGCTGTCCAGCCGGGCATTGATTGCCGTTTCCGTTTCCTTGACGGCATCGGCGTTTGTGGCTGCCGCTTCCCTAAGGGAGGCGCTGAACCTGTTCTGCCAGTCTTCCATTTCTCGCTGGTTTTGTTTGATCCGCTCTTCCATTTCCAGGGAATAGCGGCCAAGCTCGGCCTGGACGGTGTTCTCCGCCTGGAGGCGGGCGTCTTCCAGATCGGCCTTGAGCTGTTCCTGAAGCTCCGCGAGGCTGCGGTCGGTCCCGGTCATGCCGGCCCGGATGCCTTCCTCAAAAGCCCCGGCCTCGGCCTTGAGCCGTTCCAGGCCTGCTCTAAGCTCCGCGGTAAAAGAAAGCTCCAGATCGCCGCGCTCCGCCTGGGCCTGTTCACCGATGCTTTGGATCCGCAGATCAAATTCCGCCTGCCAGTCGTCGACTTTCCGGTTAAGGTCCTGGCCCCGTTTGGCAAGGTCGGCAAAAAATTCGTCTTCAAAAACCTGAATTTTTTCCGACACGTTTTCGTAGGCTTTTGTTTTAAGGCCGTCAAGCTCCCGTTCCAGTTCCGCCATATCCGCCCTGACGGCGTCCGCCGATTCGGCAAAGATACGAGCCTGGTTTTCCCTGGCCTGTCTCTGTTCTTCTTCAAAGCGGGCAAAATCCTGGCGCACCTTTGCTTCGGATTCTTCTACAACGAGCTGTAGCTGCTGGTCGAGCTTTTCCGCTTCTCCGGCCATGGATTCAAAGCGTTCCCACTGCCGGGCCTGAAGCTCCCGGTATTCCGCCATCTTTTCTTCGGCCTCCCGCAGAATACGCTGTTCCGCTTCGGAAGCCTTTTGTGCAAGGTCGTCCCCCAGTTTCGCAAGCCGGTTTTCGGTCTCCTCCGCGGCGGCGTTCCACTGGGCCCGCTGGGAAAGAGCCAGGGCGTCCAGGGCTTCCACGTCACGTTTCCATTCGGCCTGGAATTCCTTCTGTTCTTCTTTGTACGATTTTAGCAGCTCCTGGATATCCGCCGCCTTTGCCTTGGTGTTTTCCCTGAACTCCTTGAGCTTTTCCTCCACCGTCTCGTGAAAGCGTTTTACCCGTTCCAGGGCGTCTTCCTTAAGTTTGACGAGGGCCGCCTCTTCAAATTTATTCGCCCGCGCTCCCGCCCGTTCAAGGGCTTCCTGAAGGGTCTTGTTGACGACTTCCACATCACGGGCAAGCTGGGCCTTGCGCTCGTTTTCGATATGGTCTATTGCCGCCCGGTGATCCTCGACCTGGCGTTCAACGGTTTCCGCCGCCGT
Source organism: Treponema sp. (assembly GCA_031257595.1). Classification (GTDB taxonomy): domain Bacteria; phylum Spirochaetota; class Spirochaetia; order Treponematales; family Breznakiellaceae; genus JAIROH01. The sequence goes on from JAIROH010000046.1 coordinate 6,461, forward strand.
CTGGAGATCCGAAACCGTCGAACGAACCGCGGCGACCAGCGATTCGGCGGTGTTTTCAAGAAACGAGGAATTTTCCCGCTCAAAGCGGAGCTCAATGGCTCCGATGTCCTTTTCTATATCAGTAAACTGGGCTTTTACCTCGTTTATTTTTTTATCAAGCTGTTCCGCGAAAACCGACTCGTCCCTAAGGCGGCCAAGGTTTTCTTCCACCCGGCTTGTCATGCGAACCAGTTCTTCAAGCGATTTATCGTAGGCGTTAATCCGCTCTCCAATCCGGTTTACCGCATCGGCCTTTTCGGCAAGGTCCTCTTCGGTAACGGTAAGCCTGTTGAGCACTTCTTTGGCGGCGCTTTTTTTTACGTCAAGTTCCACGCCGTAATCACGAACGGCCGCGGCTTTTTCCTCGGCGAAGGCCGAAATTTCTTCTTTAAGCTGTTTGCCGTAGTTCCGCGCCAGATTCACGGAACGGTTATGCCGGTCCAGATACCGCACCAAGATTATCGCGAGAGCGCAAATTCCCAAGGTTAAAAGGTTTCCTACCGTAAAGAAGCTCATTAGCTTAGCCTATCACATATTCCGGCAGTTGGCGATAGTTCCGAAACGTAAAATCGGCGGGGCCGGGGCTTCGGACAAAACCGGTACTCAATATTCCCCGCCGCAGCAGGGCGGCCCGCATTCCGGCCTTTTTTGCCCCGATAATGTCATAATGGGGGTTGTTTCCCACATAGAGGATATCCTCCGGCGGAAGGCCCATGGCCGAAGCGAGCTTTACGAACGGCGCCGGGTCGGGTTTGAGGACGCCGAGTTCTTCGGTGGAAAAAACCGCGTCAAAAAAACCGTCCAGCCCCAACAGTTCGAGTTTTCTGCGGGGAGGAAAATCCGAAAGCAGTCCAAGGCGGAACCCCAGGGTTTTCAGGGACGAGAGGGTTTCGGCTGTATGGGGAAACGGCTTTATCCGGGCAAAATGCTCTTCCCATCCGCGGTAGATAAGGCGATCGATCTTTTCTTTGGCCGATTCAGGATCGATTTTAAGGCGTTTCGCAAGCAGGGCGGCCTGGGTATCGTAAAAAGATTCCGGCGGGATCCCGGCCCCCGGCAAAACCCGCGGCCGTTCCCCGGTCTCTTTTACCGCCGCTTTGTGGAGCGCCCGTCTTACCCCGGCAAACGCGCCGCTGAAGGCCAAATGGCGCAAAACAAAGGGAACAAGCCTGATATTGAGTTTATAGTTGGCGTACAGCGTCCCGTCCAGGTCAAAGGCGACCCCGCGTATCCCTCCCATATATTAGTTATAGCGAGCCGGTTTTAGAATGTCAAATGAAGCTCTCCGGCGCGGCGTTCCGGACGCTGAATCCGCCGGGCGCTTCAAAGTCAACGCAGGAGTTCGATTTGACAATTATCCGATAATATTCTATGTTTAGCCGGAGACACAGTATGGAATTTTTAACCGTTCGTGAACTTACCGCATCGCCCCGGGAAGCCTGGGAAAAGCTGGCCAGGGACGGAGAGGTGGCGATTACCAACAACGGCAAACCCGCCGCCATCATGGTGAGTGTGTCCGATTACGGCTTTGACGAGACGGTTCGGCTGATCCGGCAGGCGAAATCCATGCGGCTTTTGAACCGCCTATGGGCCGAGGCGGAAGAGCGGGGCCCCCTTAGCGGGGAGGAAATCGAAGCCGAAATCAAGACCGCCCGGACCAAAGCGGCTCAGGGTTAACGTTTCCCCGTTTCCCCATGCCGGCTAAAGCCGTTCTTGATACCAATGTGTTGGTTTCCGCCCTCTGGACCCCCGGCGGGAATCCTGCGAAGATTCTCGCTTTTGTGCCGTTGGGCAAAATTCTTCCCTGTTATACTTTTCCCATCATGAAGGAATACCGTGAGGTGTTGAACCGGCCGCGGCTCAAATTCTCCGGTTCCCAAACCGTCGAACTTTTGACCCTTTTTGAATGGTATGGGCTGATGGTTACCGCGGAGACCAGCAATATCGTCATGGCGGACGAATCGGACCGGAAGTTTTTTGACGCCGCCCAAACCTGCGGGGCGTTCTCATCACCGGCAACAAGAAACACTATCCCCCGGCCCACTTTGTGTTGACCCCCGCAGAATTTTTGCAGGGATGACAGGGCCAAATTCGGTTACCTTACCGTGAATCTGCCTTCCGCCGGTATTCGGACCAGGTTAACCATCTGTCCCGGATACCGGGCTATAAAGGCGTTAAGGGAGGTTTCGGCGGCGCTTTCAAAAACAGCGGTTTGGAAAACTCCGTATTCGTTAAAATAGGGGATCAGAACCGCTTCGTGATAATGCCGGCGCATCCTCGGGGCCGGTCCCGTTTCGTTGTTTACCGACGCCAGGTACACATAGCCCGGCTCGTTGACGGCCAGCGTGTACAGGAGCGGTTTAAGACCTTCAATGCCGAAACCCGCGCCCGGAAGAAAATTCGGATAGCTTCTCGCGGAAGCCCCTCCGCCCCGCCTGTCGATAAGCGCGGCAAAGTTTCCGTTTCGTATCTCGACTTCTTCCACAGCCGCCAGATTGGGCGAGCGAAATACCTTTACCGCCTCCATCGCAAGGTTCCGTGTCCAGTCAAGGCCGAAATGGGGATCCCGGATCTCCGCGTAATTTTCGGAAAGGGACGATCCGCTTTTAACCGTCGGTTCTTTGAGGGGCGCTATCGGAAGGAGCCGGCCGGTAACAGGGTACAAAAGACCGTCCACAAACCATTTCGTAAAGCCCGAACAGTTAAGACCGCCGGAATTTTCAGCGGTGTTCTGGGGAGAAAGGGTCTTGATAAACACATAACGACCGTTTTCATCAATGGCCCCGTCGTCGGCAAATTCCAGCTTCGGCAGCTCCGCGCGCAGCTTTTTTATCAGCTCCCGTGAATCCCGGTACATGTCCGGGTCCGGGTCAAAATAACGCGCCGGGAATTTATTTCCCAGGGCGTCAAAAATGTCATTTAGCGGCATCGTTAAAAGGTTATCTACGGGAATCCCCAGGGAAAGTCCCCTTACCACATAGGCTTCGTAAAGGACCACGTCAAGCAGGCTTTTTCCCTGAGCGGGGGTTCCACCGGCAGCGCCGGGAACTCCGGCGTTTTCCATCGGCCTGAACTGTATATACGTGTTGGGATCGCTGTGAAGGAAAATCCGAATCCGCTCATAGGCACCGTCCATGAAGCGGGTAAGCACCCAGGAACCCTGGGCCCAGCCGGGGAAGGTCCCGTTCCATTCCCTGGCCAGAATTACCGACAGTTCATTTCCCCTGGCTTCGGTTCTGACCTGTACGGGACTGCCGCCGGGCAGCGTCCTGGTGAACGGCCTGTTTCGGAGTACCGACGCGGGAGTTTCGATAAGCCAGGAATCCTTTATCGCGGCCCTCATGGCCGAATCGTCCTCTATTTGCCGCAGGGGAAGATCCGCCGCCTGCAGGGCAATGACGGCGCTGAAAAAAAGTATTCCCATTAGGATTTGTTGTATGCTAAAATCGGATAATTTCATATATTATAGTATCGGAAAAAAATGATTCCGGGCAAGTTCCGAAACTCTCCGGAGTTTTGGGACTGGCTTAAAGCCCAATTCAAAAACCGGTAAGAGGTAAAAATGAAAATGGTCCTTGTTGTAGACGATTCCCGTATCATGCGGAATATCGTCATGAATACCTTTAAACAGCTCAAAATTCCCTGTCAGTTCCTTGAATCGCCAAACGGCAAAGACGCCCTTGAGCAGCTTCAAAACAGGCAAATCGACCTTGTGCTCCTTGACTGGAACATGCCGGAGCTTTCGGGAATAGATTTTCTTAAAACGGTACGGGCCATGGAACAGTACAAAGGCCTTCCGATAATCATGATAACAAGTGAGTCCGCCAAATACAATGTGATAGAGGCCCTCAAAAGTGGCGCTACCGACTATGTGATCAAGCCGGTAAACGAAAAAGTGTTTTTTGAAAAAATATCAAAAATAAGCTTTTAGGAAATTTTAGGAAAACAGTATGGAAAAGTACATTCAGCCTTTTGTCGATGTGACAAAAAACGTCTTTAGGGAATTTGTCGGCGCGGAACCGGAAGCGGGACGGCCTTATTTTTCCACCGCCGAAACAATCAACGAATGGGATATTTCCGCCGTCATCGGCCTGACCGGGGAAGCAAGCGGCGCGGTGGTTGTTTCGATGAAGACCGGACTTGCGGAAAAACTGACGGATACCCTTACGGGAAAAAGCCACGATTCGATAGACGACGAAGTCGTAGACGCCATAGGCGAAATCGTCAATATTATCGCCGGGAACGCCAAAAAGGGGCTGGAAGAAGCCTTCAGGCTTGTCATCAGCCTTCCCACAATTGTGCAGGGGCCCTCGCATCAGATCAAATGGCCCAGCGAAAAAACGCGGATCATCTGTATACCCTTTACGATCTACGACGCCGAGGTTTTTACCCTTTCCGTAGCTATTGAAGCGGTAAGGAGCGGTTAATGACCGGCAGGCAGAATTTTCTTCGTAACTTTTTATACAGCGGCAAGCACGATCTTGCCGACAACGAGACGATCGGCTACGCGCTTTTCAACGTGATCCTCCTTGTCGGGGCGCTGTTTCTGATTCTTTTCGGGACCTCGGTATACCTTGAAGGCGACGCGTTCCGGAGCCTCCTCGACGGCTGTCTGGCGCTTATCTGTATTATCGCGATATTCGTACTGAGGACCAAAGTGCCGCTGGTCGTTCCCGGCGCCGTTTCCATCGGCGCCTTCGGCGTGCTCTGCGCACGGTTTATCGCCGGCGGGGAAATCGGGGGTTTCGGCGCCCTGTGGGTGTACATTTTTCCCCTGGTAACGATTTTTATCCTGGGGCTCCAGATCGGGCTTATCTATACGTTCCTGCTTCTCTGTACCATGCTGACCCTGACCTTTATCCCCGGCCTTTCACAATACGACTATACCATCGACATGGCGGCGCGGTTTTGCGGAGTGTATATCCTTGTCGCGGTACTTTCCGTTGTGTACGAACAGGTACGGCTTCTCAAGGACCGGCGGGTCAACAGGCTGACGGAAGAACTGCGGGTTGAGCGGGATACGATCGGTACGATGAAAGACAACCTTAAACAGGGGTTGTTTCTGATGGACAGGAATTTTGTCATTCAGGGCGCCTATTCAAAGCCCCTTGAAAAAATCCTTTTAACGACACAGCTCGAAGGGGTAAAATTTACCGACCTGCTTGTCCATTCCCTCAAGGAAAAAGAAAGAAATACCCTGGAAGATTATTTTGATATGGTGCTGAAAAAATCCTACGACACGCGGATGCTGGATGACATCAACCCGATTTCCGAATTTACCTATATAAGCGAAAAAAACGCCGGCGTAAGGGTTTTGCAGTCTTCTTTTTCCGCGATAGACAGGGGCTTGAATGACATCTGCATTCTGGGAACCCTGGAAGATGTAACCATCGCGAAAGAAATGGAACAGCAGCTTGCGGAAGAAACGGGCCGCCGCGAAGAAGAAATGCGATCGTTCTTCCAGGTTATCCAGGTAGATCCCAGGGTGTTCAGGGACTTTCTTGAAGACGCTGAATATGAATTTGAAAGAATCAACACAACCCTGATGAACAAGGATCTTTCCACCCGCGATGCCCTTGTCGAAATTTACCAGTCCATTCACGCAATCAAGTCCAATTCCGTTATTCTTGGGCTTGATAATTTTGGCGAAAAACTTCATGCACTGGAAGACGCGATAAAAGAACTGCGGGACAGGGAAGACATTAGTTTTGAAGATACCCTCCACATTACCCTGGAACTTGAAAAGATCTTTAAGGAAAAAGAAAAATTCCAGGATACTGTCGGCAAAATCGAATCGTTCAAGATTTCGGGCGGCGTCAAGGGGGAAGAGCAGGTATTGGTGGAGACCCTTTCCCAAACCTGTGACAAGGCCGCCCTGGCCGCGGAAAAAAAGGCGCGTTTTATTGTGGAAGAAATTGACGAAACGGTTCTTGAAAACGGCCCCCGCCGGGTCATCAAAGAAGTGCTTATGCAGCTGGTACGGAATTCCGTATACCACGGCATTGAAGCGCCGGCGGACAGGGAACGGGGAGGCAAAGACGGCGAGGGCGCGGTACGCTTTTTGCTCAGGCGGCAGGACGACCGGATACACATCAGGCTCAGCGACGACGGAAAAGGTCTTGACTTTGACAGAATCCGCGAAAAAGCCCTTGACCTCAGACTTATCGGAGACAAAAAAGAGGCGGATGACAAAAGCCTGCTTTCACAACTGATATTTAGCCCCGGATTCAGTACCGCGGAGCAGGCGGATCTTTACGCCGGACGCGGGATAGGGCTTAATCTGGTTCGTGAACGGATACGGGATCTGCGGGGTTCGATTAAACTTTCCAGCGAGCCGGGAAAGGGGACGGTTTTCAACATTTTTATTCCCTGCGAAAC
>JAIROH010000082.1 GCA_031257595.1 Treponema sp.
ATGCTGCCCCTGCCGGTTCTGGAAACGGCGGCGGCGGAAATGTGCGACGCCGGCGGAAGCGGCCAGTCCGTTATGGAGATGAGCCACCGCTCAAAGGATTTCAAGGCCATCATCGAAAAAACAGAAGGCCTCCTCAGGGAGCTTATGGGCATAGGCGATGATTACAGCGTACTTTTTCTCCAGGGCGGAGCCTCGCTTCAGTTTGCGATGCTGCCCCTGAACCTTGCCGTGGATGAAATTGGGACAAATCCCGGCGGAGGAAGCGGCGGGCCGGGGGCCTTCGGCGGAAAACGCGTCGCCCTTGTCGACACGGGAATCTGGGCGAAGAAAGCCGCCGACGAAGCGGGAAAATACGCCGCGGTTGACATCATCGCTTCGTCAAAAGACAAAAACTACACATACATACCCGGCGCACCGGCGCCGAAAGGGGACGAGGCGTACTATCATATCACCTGGAACAACACGATTGTGGGTACCAAATGGCCTTCGATTCCCGATACAGGCAGCGTCCCGCTGGCGGCTGACATTTCAAGCGCGATCCTTTCCGAGCCGCTGGATGTTTCCCGTTTCGGCGTGCTTTACGCGGGCGCCCAGAAAAACCTTGGGCCGGCGGGAACCACGGTGGTCATCATCAAAAAAACCCTTATCGGGGCGGCTCCTTCCTGGGTTCCGGCGATGCTCCGCTACGACATCCACGACAAAGAGGGATCGATGTACAACACCCCGCCCTGTTACGGGATCTACGTCATCGGCCTTGTGTTGCGGTGGCTTAAAGATCTGGGCGGCCCGGAAGCGATGGGAAAGATCAACCGTGAAAAGGCGGCGCTTGTCTACGATTACCTGGAAGAAAGTAAAATGTTTTATTCGCCGGTAGACAAGAGCAGCCGGAGCCTTATGAACATTCCGTTTGTTCCCCGCGAGCGGGATCCTGAAAAACGCGCCGCCGTCGAAAAACGCTTTGTGTCCGAAGCGGCGGCGGCGGGCCTTCTTAACCTGGCGGGCCACCGTCTTGTCGGCGGCATGAGGGCCAGTATCTACAACGCGATGCCTGTCGAAGGGGTCAAGGCTCTTGTCGCGTTTATGGAAAAGTTTGAGAGGGCATAAAATGTTTCGCATACAAACGCTGAATAAAATATCGGCCCAGGGGCTTGAGCTTTTTCCCCGGGACAAGTACGAGGTGGCAAGCGAGCTTCCCAATCCCGACGCAATTCTCGTCCGGAGCGCCAGCCTTCATTCGGTCGCGATTCCCGGTTCGGTACTGGCAATCGCCAGGGCCGGGGCGGGTGTCAACAACATCCCGATACCGGTCTGTAGTGAACGCGGAATCGTCGTGTTCAACACTCCCGGCGGCAACGCCAACGCGGTCAAGGAGCTTGCCATCGCCGCCCTGCTGCTTTCTTCCCGGAACATTCTGGGCGGATGGTCCTGGAGCGCCGGTATCGCGGATCGGGCCGACGAAGTTCCCGACCTTGTTGAAAAGGGTAAAAGTAAATTTGAAGGCCCGGAACTCAGGGGCAAGACCCTGGGCGTTGTGGGCCTTGGGGCGATTGGGGTGATGGTCGCCAACGACGCCGTCGCCCTCGGCATGAACGTTACCGGCTACGATCCCTACATTTCCGTAGAAGCCGCCTGGAACCTGTCCCGGGCCGTGGAACGGGCCGATACCCTTGAAGGGCTGCTTGCCCACTCCGACTACGTTACGCTGCACCTCCCCCTGCACGACACCACCAGGGGTCTTCTCGATGCGGAAAAATTCCGCATTATGAAAAAAGGCGCCCGGATCGTCAACTTGGCCCGGGGGGGGCTTGTAAACGAAGCGGATATCATCGAAGCGCTGAACAGCGAAAAACTTGCCGCCTATGTGACGGATTTCCCCACGGCGGAACTGCTTGCCTGCAAGCGGGCCCTGTGCATTCCCCACCTCGGGGCTTCCACCCCCGAAGCCGAAGACAACTGCGCACTTATGGCGGTACGCCAGCTTATGGACTACCTTGAAAACGGGACGATAAAGAATTCGGTAAACTATCCCCGCTGCAGGCTCGAATTCCGCTCTCCCCACAGGCTCCTTGCGGCGAACCGGAACATCCCCAACATGGTCGGCCAGCTTACGACGGTGCTTGCCGCCGCCGCCATCAACATCACCGATCTTATCAACCACCATCATGGGGAATACGCTTACAACATCATCGACACGGACGAGCCCATCCCGGCGGATATTGTCGAGAAAATCAAGGCGATAGACGGAATCATTCGGGTAAGGACGCTGGAACGGGCTCCGTAGCAGTTTGTTGCCCGGTCATGTCAGTTGTTCTTCAGGCAGCGATCGCAGGTTCCGTAGAATACGGTTTTCAGGGCGTTGATTCGGAAGCTGTGTTTTTTGTAGACGTGTTTTTGTATTTCGTCAAGCAAATCGCATTCCAGATGAATAAGTTCGCCGCATATTTCACATTTCAGGTGAAAGTGTTCCTGACAAACCTTGTTGTCCCGGACATACTGATAACAGGCGCTTCCTTCATTTAACGCATATCTGCGTATTACCCCGCTGTTGTAAAGCTTTTCCAGGTGCCGGTAAATTGTCGTCTGCCCGATAAGAATTTTCTGTTTTCTGAAATGCTGTACGATCTGATTTACCGTGACATGCTTGTCCCCAAGCGAAACAAGGTACTCGAGAATAAGCCTGCCCTGCTGGGTACTGTAGTTTGCCGAACGCCTGGTTTTCATGTGTCTCCGTTTTTCCCGGTACTATGTCAGAACACCAGTATGAAGGCAGCCTATTCTTTTTGTCAATCTGAAACACTATAATATAAGCTGATGAACACAGCCAGGCGTCTTGCCCTGATCGCCGCCGGTTCAAGCATTATGGCGTTTAACATAAACACCTTTGTCCGCGCCGGCAACCTTTTTCCCGGAGGTTTTACCGGCCTTACCAGGCTTATCCAGGAATGCGCCAGCCGTTATGCCGGCATAAACATCCCCTTTAGCCCCATACTTTTTCTGCTGAACGCCGTGCCTGCCGTTATCAGTTTTCGTTTTATCGGCAAGCGCTTTAGCCTTTATTCATGCGTCGCGATTGTGCTGACAGGGCTTTTAACGGATTTTATGCCGCCGCTGTTTGTTGAGATAATACAGCTCCACGATACCCTGCTTTCCGCGGTATTCGGGGGCATATTGAACGCCGTGGGGATAAGTCTTTGCCTTCATGCCGAAGCGACTTCCGGCGGTACGGATTTTATCGCGATCTATATCGCGGAAAAATACAGCCGCGATGCTTTTAGTTATATCCTCGCGGGAAACTGCGTAATCCTTGTTGTCGCCGCTTGTCTTTTTCCGCTGGAACAGGCCCTGTATTCTGTTATCTTCCAGTATACCACGACAATGGGTCTCGGAGTGCTTTACAAAGCCTATAAACAAATGACCCTGTTCGTTGTTACGTCCAGATCCGACGAGGTATACGATCTTATCCGGGAAAAAACCAATCACGGGGCGACATCGTTTGCCGGCAAAGGCCATTACGAAAAGTCCGACAGGATCATGCTTTATTCGGTTGTTTCCGCCAATGAAGTGAATGTCCTTGTCTCGGGCATAAAAAAGATTGATCCGGCCGCCTTTGTTAATGTGATAAAAACAGAACAACTGGGCGGAAGGTTTTACAGGCGGCCTAAAGATTAGGGAACCTGGTGCAACGATGATGCGCCAACGCAGTTGGCCGCCAACTACGTTGGCCGCCAACTACGTTGGCGAAGCCACATGTTAATCAGCGTTGCGCTAAGACATAAAATAATCGATCCGGTAGTCGGCGAGTTTTGAAAAACCTATCCTCTCGTAAAGCCGGCGGGCGGCGGCGTTTTGTTTTTTTACAAACAGGGTAAAGTGTTTTCCCTTAAAAGCAAAAAAGCGGATAAACCCGGCGATTAGGGCGTTGCCTATGCCCCGCCCCCGGCAGGCCGGCTCCACATAGACGCCGCCTATCTGGAACCGGGCAAAACTTTCCGCGTTGACGTTGATCTTCCCTACAAGACGGCCTTCATGTTCGGCCGCGAGGACAAGGCCCGTGGAAACAATCGCCTCAAGGTTTTTCCGGCAGACGGCGGGATTAAACACGGCGGCGCGGGGCAGTACCTCTTCCTGATCATAACCCGCCTGGAGGGGAAAAAGGGCGTCTGTGTCTTCCGGGCCGGGAACGCGCAGGCGAAGATCGGCGGGGCATGTCCGGTTCACGGCGATCTCCCGCGTATAATCCATCTCCATAAGGTCGTAGTCGATTGTTTCCGAAGGGACAAGGCCGCAGCCGAAGAACGCCGGTTCAAGAAGTTCCATATCGCGTACAAGCCCCTGGGCGGCGTGAAGCCCTTCCTTTACGAGGATCTTTTCAAGGCGGCGGGGAAGGGAAAGCCGGTACGTCTCTTTTCCAAAATCGAAAACCGGAAAAAGCGTACGACGGACATGAATCAAAAATCCATTTTCCGCATACCAGCAGCGGCTCGTTTCCCTTAAAGTAAGATAGCGGTAACAGGCCCCGACGCAGTACCGTTCCCTTTTCCGAAGAAAAGCTTCCACCGCGCCGGATGAAAAAAGGCCCGTCTTTTTCCAGAACCGGTTTTTCACGGCAGCCGCCCGGCCGGAACAAAACGTCCCAGCAAAGCCGAGAAAGCGGCGTTAAAGGAATCGGCGGAATAGCTGTACACGGCAAGGGCGGCGTCAACACGGGATATCCCGTCAACGTAAACGGGGTTGAGGGCGGAAATGACGATTACCCTTTTGCCAGGGTTTTTTGCCGCCTCAAGAAGCCGTTGTCCTTCGTCGTCCGCGAGACAGAAGATGATCGTGTCCGCGTTAGACGCCATGCGCCGGAATTCCGCGGCGCCGCCTGAGTCTTCGAACGAATAGATCGCCGAACCGGGATAGGCTTTTAACCCGGCGCTGAAAAAAGCGGCGTACTGTCCGGCAAGAAGCACCCTGCCCGCAGCTTCGGGGGTAAGGGGCAGCGACGATTCGCCGTTTATCAGCGTAACGCTCCGGGCGGCAAGGTCGCGAAAAAACGCCGCTCCTTCCGGATCGGGAAGTTCCTTAAGCTTTTGCGTATCCGGGACAAGCGTTGTATTTTCCAGGTAGCCAAGCTTAAGGACAAGTATCCGCCCGGCGGCCTCCCTGACCCTGCGTTTAAACTCCGTCTCGTTCCGCATTGACTCAAGAAGGCTTGTCCAGAACAGGGAATACAGTTCCGGGGTGGTGGAAACGAGAATCATGTCGTTGCCGGCAAGAAGGGCTTCTTTCGCGGTATTGGCAAGGTTCCCGCCGGCCTGCACGGCTCCGTACATGAGAAGGTCGTCGGTAATAACAAGACCCCTGTATCCCATACGGGTACGCAGCGTATCGTTCAGAAACCAGGACGAAAGGGAAGCGGGTCTTTCCCCGGCCGGAGTGTCGGGAAACGCCAGGTGGCCGCTCATAATCGCCGGAAGCCCTTCCTTCACCATGATCCTGTAGGGAACAAGCTCCCGTTCCCACAGGGTATTTTCGCCGGCGGCAATGCGGGGAAGGGTTCCGTGGGAATCAAGGCTGGTATCTCCGTGGCCCGGAAAATGTTTTGCCGTAGAGATGATCCCCGCGGCGGCCTGACCCTTCATAAAAGCGGCGCCCAAAATCCCCGCGTTAACCGGATCGGCCCCGAAAGAACGCGGGCCGATAAGCTGTGAGTCCCGCCTGGTGGCAAGGTCCACAACCGGGGCAAAGTTCATGTTGATTCCCAAAAGCGAAAGTTCCCTGCCGATGTAAAAACCGGAACGGTAAGCGTCTTCCGGGTAGGCCGATGCGCCTATGGCCATGTTTCCCGGCGTATCGCTTGTGGAACCTTTTACATGGCGGACTATCCCCCCTTCCTGATCTGTCGCCACAAGCAGCGGTATGCCCAACGGAGAAGCGATAGCCGCCTCCTGAAGGGCCGCGACTGTTCCGGCAAGGGTTTCCAGGTTCTGGGCGTTCCAGCCGAATACCTTAACGCCGCCGATACGGCGGGTTCTTACCCATTCAAGGATCAGCGGTGACGGCTGAGCGCCCTGCCAGCCGAACATAAAGGTCTGGGCGAGGATTTCACTGTCGCTCATTCCGTCCAGCAGGATTTCGGCCTCGGCCGTACCGGATACGTTGACCGTACCCGGCGCGCCGGCTGTTTCAGGCGCGGCGATCTCTGTTCCGCCGTGTCCGGCGTTGTTTTGGGAAACGGCGCAGGAAAGCAGGCAGGCGGCGGGCGTTAAAAAAAAACAGGCAAGGCGAAACCTTTTCAATGGTACACTTCACCCCTCAGACTGTCGATATAGGCCGCGGCGCAGTGGGCGGCGACGGCGCCTTCACCCGCGGCGACCACTACCTGACGGAACGGGCTTGAGCGGACATCGCCCGCGGCATAGAGGCCCGGCGCCGATGTCGCCATGGATTGATCGGTTACAACATAGCCGGACTGGTCAAGGCGGGCCAGATCCCGGACAAGATCGGTTTTGGGGATGGAACCGACAAAGATAAAAACGGCGTCCATGGGCTCCTCATAACTGAACGTTCCGTCCGAATTTGCGGTTCCATGGGGTTCCGGGCCTTCAAGGATCACCGAACCGACTTTGCCTTCGCCCCTTATTTCGACAAGCCGGGTGTTAAAACGTACCTTGATATTCGGATTGGAAAGCACCCGATCCGCCAGGGATTTCTGCGCCCTGAACATGCTTTTGCGGTGAGCAAGGGTAATCCGGCCGGAAAGCCGGCTCAGGTACAGGGCTTCGTCGCAGGCCGAATCTCCCCCGCCGACTACCAGTATACGTTTGCCTTTGAAAAACGGGCCGTCGCAGGTCGCGCAGTATGAAACGCCCCGGCCTTCAAAATCTTTTTCGCCGGGTATGTCCAGGGTACGGTGTTTTGCCCCCGTGGCAAGTATCACCGCCGGGGCGCGAAGGATCCTGCCGCCCGACAGGGTAACGGCAAAAGATCCCGTCCCGCCGGGGGAGGCCCCGGTTCCGGCAGCATCCGGCTTTTCCCGGACAAGGGCGGCGGCTCCTTCCATGATAAACGCCGCCCCAAAGCCTTCGGCCTGTTTACGGAGATCTTCGCAGAATTCAAAACCGCCCTTGGGCGGCATGCCGTCCCGGCCTACGTTTCCCGGATAATTTTCCAGAACTTCTATGTTGAGCGCCTGTCCGCCGGGCGCCATCTCTTCCACAACCAGCGTCCGCAGGTTTGCCCGGCTCCCGTACTGGGCCGCGCTCAGTCCGGCAGGACCCGCCCCCAAAATGAGCAGATCGGCGTCAAAATTATAGTCGTTGTCGCGCATAAATCAATAGTAATTAAAAGCCCGTGTATGAGCTAGTGTTCTGTCCTAGGAGCCTGTTGCACTTGTGGATATTTTTGCATACTTATGCAAAAATATCCCGATTTACGGGCTCCTTTGGCAGTTTGAGAGGTATAAAAATTCACTTTCGTGAATTTTTATACAATTTTGCGCTGAAGCGCAACAAACTGCTAGGAGGCTCGTTTCTGTTGTATGGACAGCTTGAAGCCAAGATTATCAAGGACTTTCACTACCGTAAAGAAAGACGGGTTTCCTTCGGGGGAAAGGGACTTGTACAGGCCGGCCCGGTCAAGGTCAAGCTCCCTGGCAAGCTGGGCCATGCCCTTTGAGCGGGCTATATCCCCGATAGCTTTTAACAGATATTCGGGATCGTTTTCCTGTACGGCAAGCTCAAAGACCGCCTCAAGGGTGCCTATAACATCTTCTTTGGTCTCTATTTGGTCCGTCAGGTTCCATTCTGTAAAGGTTATCTTTTCTCCATTCATGTTATGCCTCCTCATCCGGTTTATAGGTTACGGCTATTTTTTTAGCCTGCATTATATCCTCCTCCTGGGAGGACTTATCGCCGCCGCAGAGGAGGATAATAATTTCCTTCCCGGTATCCTTGTAATACACCCGGTAACCGGGGCCATAGTCGATACGCATTTCCGAGATGCCTTCTCCGGCGGGCTTTACATCGCCGGGGTTTCCCTGTTTGAGCCGCTCAATCCGGGCGTTGATACGGTATCTGGCCCGCTGTCCCGCAGGTTTTTAATCCATTTTTTGTAGACACCCGATTCACGTATCTCCATGGTTTAAGTGTAGTTTACAGACAACATCCTGTCAAGGGATTGGGGCAGGATAAACGCATAGAAATTTTTCAGTCCCTTTTATGAGGTATACTCTTCCTTGGGAGGGTACAATGGCAAAAAAGAGTGCCAAGATCATCGAAATCAAGGAGATGATGGGAGAAACCGGCCTCATCATCATCGAACAGGTCGGCATCGACCCGCTGATGGAACTGCGGGAGGAACTGGAAGGCATAGCGGACAAACGGTTTGAGCCCTATGTAGAACACCTGCTGGCGGATATCGTGATGATAACCCTGCCGGCGGTCATGGCGCGGGCGAATGAATGGAGCGAGATAGCGGAGTTTGCCCGGATAAAAGCGGGATGGCTGAGGCGGTTTCTGGTATTGCCCCACGGGATACCGTCCCACGATACCATCCAGCGGGTAATGTCGATGATAGACGGGAGTATCCTGTACAGTTTGTGTATCCAGTTTCTGATCCGGCGGCTGGACATGCTGGCGGCGACGGCGCGGGAGCGGCGGATGGCAGGGGAAGCGGAGGAGCGGGAAGCGGCAGAAGCGCCGAAGGTGCTAGCGATAGACGGGAAGTCGAGCCGGGGGAGCAAACGGAACAAGAGTGACCGGGAGGCGGTGAGAGCGATGCACACGGTGAGCGCCTACTGTACGGACCGTGGGCTCTGCCTGTCCGAAGTAGTGGTAGATGAGAAAACGAATGAGATACCGGCGGTAAGGGACCTGTTGGACATCACGGATGTAGGGGGATGTGTGGCAACCTGGGATGCTATGAACACGCAGAAAGAGACGGTTGCGGCGGTTATCAGGAAACACGGGGACTATGTGGGGGCGTTGAAGAGGAATCAGCAGACGTTTTATGAGGATGTGGAGCTGTATTTTGACGAAGCGACCCTGGAACGGCTGAGGCAGGAGGAAAAAAGCTATTACTGCGAGATAGACAAGGAGCAGAGCGGGGTAGC
>JAIROH010000048.1 GCA_031257595.1 Treponema sp.
CAGGTTGGAACAGGGGACAGGAGCGAACGGATCCGTACCTATAACTTTCCCCAGAACCGCCTTACCGATCACCGGATTAACCTGACGCTGTACAAGCTCGACCTGATTATGCAGGGCGACGCCGCGGAACTGTTCGACGCCCTTAAACTTTTCGCCAGGGAAGAACTGCTCCGGGCAACTGCGAGTTAGTTTTTTGTCCAAATCAAAATTTCAAAATGGTAAAATCTGTCGTCGCTGCTTAATGGGGCATGCGCCCGTGTCCAAAAAGCGCCGGACGCCTTTATGGGGATACGGGTCGGCGGCGGTAAAGCCCACAAGCGGGCTAGCCGATCATCGCCTCTTCTGACGGACGCTTTGGCGTCGCTTTTTCCGCAGGATGTCGGATGCCCGCCCGGAGCTTTCCGCCGCCACCCTTGTCAAACAAAGGCGTCCGGCAATCTGCCGTGACGGGCGTATGTGCATGTATCACTCCCGGCGACATGGGCTTTGACGTTATTTGCCATTTGATTGAGTCAAAACTATAAGAGTAAACTTTCATCTGTTGAATACGGTCTATACGAGATCTGTATAAGACAGAACCACATTAAGTAAATCGCCCATTGTGTTTTTTTTTGCTTTGCTCTACAATTCTTTTTATGTTATTCGGCAAAAAGAACGATCCCGATCCGGATCGTTTCTGGAAAGAGTACGAGGAAAAAATACAGGAAAAGGTTCTTGCCAAATCTCTGGGCCGCTATATCTCCGGCTGGAGTGAGTATAAGGAACCCCTCTGGGGGCTTCTTATCGCCACGACAGGCGGTTTCCGCTTCCATCATTTTCCCCATGAAGGCTGGCTGATTGCCCTGACCAGGATCACCACAGGGGGAGAGCCGCCCAAGGAAAAAACAATTTTTATCTCCAGGGAAAAAATTACCTCTGTGGATCTGCATGTTGAAAAACGCTGGTGGAAAAAACTCCTTACGCCCTCGCTGCCGCTGCTTGAGCTTCATTATACGGGCCTTGACGGCGGGGACGCCGTATTGGTTGTGGAGACCGAGGCAAAAGCCCAGGACGTGTTCTCCGCCTTACAGCCGTATAATTCGTGAATGGGTTAACATTTCCACGCCGTTTTCCGTAATCAAAACATCGTTTTCCAGCCTGCAGCCGCCGAGCAGGGGATCGTAGAGTCCCGGCTCAACGGCAATCACCATGCCCGGTTCAAGAACCCAGTGGTTGTCGTCCCGGTTACGCATCGCCGGCCCTTCGTGGGGATCAAGACCTATGCCGTGCCCCAGGGCGTGAGGCATGGCCTTGCCGGCCTTCGCAAAAGCCTTGTCAACGGCCGCCGCCACATCCGCCGCGGACGTTCCGGGCTTTAGTCCGGAAAGGGCAAGTTTATAGGCTTTTTCCACCAGGGCAAGGAGTTTTTCCTGGGCTTTGGACAGATCGCGGGCCACGGTAAGGGTTACATCGGTTGTATAGCCGGAACAGGCAAGGCCGAAGTCCAGGATGGAAAGGCCCTTTCCTCCAAAGCTTTCCCCCGAATAGGCGGGAAAAGCGTGAATCGCGAAACTCCGGGACGGCCCCGCGGCAAGCGTTTCAAAACCCGTTCCTTCGCAGCCCCGTTTCCGGCTTTCGGTGTCAATGAAAACCGCCGCATCGGTTTCGGTCCTGATCTTTCCCTGGCGAAGCAGCTTTTCAAGGGCGTCGATCAGATCGTCGGTTATCGCGGCGGCCCTGCGGTACAGGTTAATCTCCGCGTCATCCTTAACCGAACGCAGCTTTTCCAGTTCAGGCAAAACGCCTTCGTCTCTGCACAAAAGGTCAAATCCGCCGAAGGCTTCAATGAACTTGAGGAACCGGGGATAGGAAGTTACCGGCGGAAGCTCGATTTTGGAATCCGAAGGAAGCTTAAAAAAATCCGCAGCCTTTCTGCAGGCCTTTACGGGCATACGATCAAAATCGGCATAGGCGAGAATATGATCCGCATCGGCGTAGATCTTCGCGAGGTTAATGTCCCAGGGCACAAGGAGTGATTTTCGTTCCACCGAAAGAAACAGCAGCGCGTTTCCCGGCTGGCCGCTCAGCCAGCGGACGTTTGAGTCGCGCCTGCCTTCGGTGTCTTCCAGCATAACCATCGCTATGTTCTCTCTGGCCATCCAGTCGTAGATCCGTTCCCTGCGCGGCTTGTATGTGTTTTGTTTGGGCATCAACGCCGTCCCGTAAAGGCTTCGCGGGAAACGGCAAGTATGGTTTCCAGCTCCTTCCCGCCAATCCAGTAATGCGTTACAAAACGGAACTTCCAGCGGCCTCCGGCCGTTTCTCCATCCGCCGTTTCCGGCGGGTTTATCAGTACGCCCTTTTCCCTAAAAAAATCCTTTATCGTTTGTCCGTCCACGTCGGCTCCGTTCATGCCGGTTCCGTTCATGGCGGATGTTCCGTCCCAGGTAAAAAAGACCATGTTGATATCACCCTTTTCGACGCTGATTCCGGGAATCTCCCCAAGGCCCTGTTCAAGTTCCCGCGCCCGGCGGTGATCCGCTTCGAGCAGCGGAGGATGTTCGGTAAGGGCGATGATGCCGGCCGCGGCAAGTATTCCCGCTTGGCGCATACCGCCGCCCATGATCTTCCGTTTGTACCGGGCTTCTTCGACAAAATCTTTTGGCCCCGCGAGAAGAGAACCCACGGGGGCGCAGAGTCCCTTTGAAAGGCAGAACATAACCGAGTCGGCCCCGGCGGCTATGTCCGCGGCCCGGCAGCCCAGGGCGGCGGCGGCGTTAAACAGCCGGGCGCCGTCCAGGTGAACGGGAACGGCTTTTTCCCGGGCGAAGGTCCGGACGGGATCCGTCGCGGAAAGCGGCACGGCCCGGCCAAGGGAGTGGGCGTTTTCAAGACAGATAAGGGAGGTGGCCGGGACATGGGGATCCCTGCCGGAATAGGCCCGCCCGGCTGCCGCGGCAAACCGCGGCGGCGGAACAAGGCCCGGTGTCGGCCGGTAACGTAGCGCCAGGGCTTCGGCGGCGATAATCCCGTCCGGCGCGGATATGGTACGGGTCTGCACACCCGCGATAACAGAAGCCGCGCCGGCCTCATGCTGGATAATGTGACATTCCTCGCCGAGAAGGACTTCTGTCCCCCTGGGGCACCAGGCGAACAGGGCAAGCTGGTTCCCGAAGGTTCCCGAGGGAACAAACAACGCCGCCTCTTTCCCTGAGATTTCCGCGCCGAGGGCTTCCAGTTTTTTTACCGTAGGATCGTCGCCGTAAACATCGTCCCCGACTTCCGCTTCGGCCATTGCCTTTCTCATTGCCTGTGTCGGAAAGGTTACCGTATCACTCCGTATGTCTATCATTCTTTACGCCGGAGGATTACAATGCGCATTTTTGAAAAACCTGATCAAGATTTATCCCCTGGATGGCGG
>JAIROH010000109.1 GCA_031257595.1 Treponema sp.
TACGAGGTTCGTTCTGTAAGGAAATTATTAACTGTGGGGTCTACTACCATATTTCGTATTAGTGTTACTCAATTTTAACCGCCCCAAGGGGCGGGGTATTAGACCCCACTGCGAATAAATCAGCGTTGCACTAAGCGGCCGGTACAATGTCCGCGCTCCGGCCTTTTAGTGCAGCATAACCTGGCCGCCGGTGACGGGAAGGGCCTGGCCGGTTTCGTAGTCCTGTTCCACAAGGTAATAGATCGCCTTCATTACGTCCGGGCCTTCGCAGCCCCGTTTCATCGGGACTCTTCCTTCGTAGTAGGCCTTTACATCGGCAATGGTCCTGGCCCCGGCGACTTTGCCGGCGTTAAGGTATTGAACAAAAAGGCCCTTTTCCGGATCCGACCAAAGGGGGCCGTCGAAAAAATTCCCCGGACAGATTGAATTAACCTTGACGTTGTATTCAACCAATTCCAGGGCAAAGCTTGCGGTAAGCCCAATGCCGCCGAACTTGCTGCCCGCGTACGCGCCGTTTTTGTTGGAGCCTTCAAGCCCGGATTTCGAGTTGATCTGGATAATATCGGTTTTCCATGCGGGCGAAGTAAGGGACTGGAGTTTTAACAGGCGGCCGGAATATTTTGCCATGATAAAGTATCCCACGTAGTTTACCTCTGTGGTGAATTTAAAAGATTTCAGTTCCTGTTCCATAACGCTGCCGGCATTGAGGATTCCGGCGTTGCTGACGCAAAGATCAAGACCGCCCGCCGTTTCCGCGATTGTTTTAAAAAGCGCTTCCGCGGATTCTTCGCTGGTAACATCCAGGGATACGGCTATCGCCGCTGTTCTGCCGCCGGCGGCGTTGATCCTGTCCGCGAGTTTTTTGGCGCCTTTAATATTGAGATCGGCGATAAAAACCAGCGCCCCCGAAGAGGCAAGGCCAAGGACGATCTGTTCTCCGAAACCCTGGGCGCCGCCGGTTACCACGGCGATGCGGTTTTTTACCACGTCGCCACGGCCTTTGGAAGAAAGCCCCCTGGGGGTAATATCCGTACTTTGGGCGGGCGGAACTGTTTCTTCTATAAAAGACGAATCGTTTTCTGCCCGGCGTTTCAGCGCCGAATCAAGATCGCGGTCAATCCAGTACAGGGCCAAAAGCCCGTTTTCGCCGTTAAGGGCGATGCAGGAGGGCTGTTTTTTTACCGAGCCTGTGGAACGAACGGCTTCCGCGCCCGAGGGTACCATTTCAAATTCCCAGGCGGCGTACGCTTCGTTTAACACCTTGGCGGCGGATTCCTCGTTAAAGAGGACCCCGCCATCGCTGTTTTTGGAAAAAGCGGAACTGATGTCTATTATGAGGGCTGTTTCGGGAATCGCCGTTCCCCCGGAAACGGCTGTTCCCGGAATTACCGTCCTCGGCATGTTTACCGCGTTGATGCAAAGACCCCGTACCAGAGGCGCCAATACGGAATGAGGTACGGTTCCGTCTACAATGGTTGTCATGAAAATTTCCTTCCTTTGCGTAGATGCTCTATAATGTCCGGGGCGGATTCCCCGGGGTTTCCACGGTCAAGGGCTTTTCCCGCCCCCGCGTAAATTTCAAGCCGCCGGGGGAGGGGGAGTGAGGCCAGGGGATTGCCGGATGAAAAAAGTCCCCACGCGGGGTCGGCCGACGCGAGGTATTCGTGGGCGATAAGCGCCCATGTGGTGTCGAGCAGGTGACGCAGGCCCGGCCGCAGTACTTCGGGACAGTTAAACGACTGACGGCTTGAGTTGATGTCCACTCCGGAAATTTCCATGTAGTTTCCTTCGGAACAAAAGCGCCTGATGCGTTCAAGCTGTTCCTGGGTGTTCCGGGGAGGCATATAGGTAATGGCTTTGAATCCGGCGGCCCTTATTTCTTCAAATAATTCCGGCAGGTAATCGTCCTCAAATTTTTCCGCTTTTTTGTCGCCGGTGGGCGATTCCCCCACATCCCCCAGGTAGGAATAGGCGGGGATCGCGCCGACGGAAAGGGCAAAGTCAACGGCGGCTTTGGCCGGGATACATTCGTTTTCACCGGGCTGAATAAAAAAGCCGGGAAGAAAGCCGGTCTTGAGTATACCCAAAAGATCGTAGAGGTAGTGGGGGTTGGAAGGATCGGAAAGGAACTTTTCGAGCTTTGGCCCGGCGTCAAGGCCAAAACTTTTTCGCAGTCCGTCGGTTAATTCCGGGCCCTTGCCGAATTTTTCAATACACTTTGCCGCGACGGCGGCCATGATATGGCGCTCGGTAATTTCACCGCCCCGTTCGTATTGGGATCGCTTTACTACGTCGTTTTCAAAATCAATCGGCGAAAGCCCCGCGTCTCCAAGCAGCAGGTTTGCCGCCTCCGTCATGTTCCCGCTGCGGGCAAGACGGGCTTCTCTTATGGGTTTGAGGAAAGCGGCGGTTTTTTCAACGGCGGGGGAGGGGATACCCTGTACGGTTATGTAGGCAATGCCTTCGGAGTCGGGGTTGTTGATCTTCCGCCCCGCCAGCGGGCTTTCGCTCCCGTCGGGCCGCTTTTTAAAGCTTACCCGTATCTCGAAGCCGCTGCATCCGCCTATGCCAAGCTCCGCGCAGGCGGCTTTGAGTTCAGCCGCCGCCGCCGCGGAATCGTGGTCCACGGAACCCGCCGCCTGGAGCCCCGCTTCGCGGGCCTTGAGGGCGGCCATTGCCGGGGTATAGGGACTAAAGCTGTAGATCGTGTGAATATGGTTGTTTACCTCGCCGTTTCCCTCCGCCTTTTCGGCACCGGCATAGCCACGCAGGGCGGCAAGACGTTCTTCCGGGTCAAGGAGGGGGTTGTTAATCGCCTCAATTAAATTACTCATGATTCTGGCCTTCAAAGGCAAGTATATGACAAAAAGGGGAAAAGAAAAAGGGAAGGTTACCGGTCATTCGACGGTTCTTTTGTAAATTCGTTTTTTACTCATGGCACAAAACCGCCATGCCAATTTTGCACATGTTTTTCTTGCGTTTTTTGACATTCCTTCTGTAAAGTAAATGAAAGCTTGCAAACCAGTGTTTGTCCGCAAGATACCCGGCTTTGCGGACAGGCGCGAAATACAAGAAGGAGAAGAACATGAAGCAAATGGTACAAAAAGTAGGTCGGTCGCTTTCCGCGATGGTTATGCCCAATTTGGGAGCCTTCATTGCCTGGGGGCTTATTACGGCGCTGTTCATTCCTACCGGCTGGATTCCCAATGAAAAATTGGGGGCCATGGTCGGGCCGATGCTGTCGTATCTTCTGCCGCTTCTTATCGGCTATACCGGAGGCCGTTTGACAGGCGGCGGTATAAGGGGCGGCGTAGTCGGCGCAATCGCTACCATCGGCGTCATCATGGGGGCGGATATTCCCATGTTTCTGGGCGCCATGATTGCCGGACCCCTGGGCGGTTTCTGCATCAAAAAATTTGACGACGGGACGGAAGGCCGTATCCCCGCCGGCTTTGAAATGCTGGTAAACAACTTTTCCGCGGGAATCATCGGCGGTATACTTGCGATCATCTGTTACCTTGGCATAGGCCCCCTTGCCGCCGCCGCAACCAATGCCCTTGGCGCCGGCGTAGGCTGGCTGGTCAGCCACAAGCTGCTGCCTTTTTCTTCGATTATTGTTGAGCCCGCAAAGATACTGTTCCTTAACAACGCGATAAACCATGGCGTCTTTACGCCCCTGGGAAGCCAGCAGGCGGAAGCCGTGGGACGCTCGATCTACTTTATGATTGAATCAAACCCCGGCCCCGGCCTTGGACTGCTTCTCGCGTATTGTTTTGTGGGAAAAGGCAGCGCCAAAAGCAGCGCCCCCGGTGCGGTAATCATCCACTTCCTTGGCGGTATTCACGAGATTTATTTCCCCTATGTGTTGATGAATCCCGTCCTTGTTATCGCCATGATAGCCGGCGGTTTTACCGGCGTCCTGACCTTAAGCATCTTCGGAGGAGGTTTGGTCGGGCCGGCTTCTCCGGGATCAATTTTCGCGGAACTTATGATGACTCCCAGAGGCGCGTACATTCCCAATATTTTGGGTATACTGCTGGGAGGCGGGGTTTCGTTCATCCTGTCCATGGTACTGCTCAAGATTTTTGGAAAGAATGACGCGGACCTTGAAAC
This sequence comes from Treponema sp., assembly GCA_031257595.1. Taxonomy (GTDB): domain Bacteria; phylum Spirochaetota; class Spirochaetia; order Treponematales; family Breznakiellaceae; genus JAIROH01. Next base: position 4,114 of record JAIROH010000109.1, read on the forward strand.
TGCCCAGGCTCAAACCAGGGCAAACAAAGCCGAATCAAAGGGTATCTCGGTGGAAGAAACCAAAACAGCCTGGGACACTTCCACGGTAAAAAAGATCGTTTTTGCCTGTGACGCCGGGATGGGTTCAAGCGCAATGGGGGCCACCAAACTGAGGAAAAAAATCCAGGCGGCGGGCATTACGGACATTACCGTTATTCATTCGCCGGTGAATGAAGTCCCCGAAGACGTGGATATTATTATCTGCCACAAGGAACTGGGAGATCGGGCCAGGGCGGCGAACCCAAAAGCCCGCCTTGTAACGATAAGCGATTTCCTTAACGCCCCGGAATATGAAGAAGTGGTGGCCGGTCTAAAAAAATGATCCGCCCCGTTCTTTAGCCCGGCTTTTCAGCTTTACCAGGGAAGCACTGATTTATTCAATCGAGAATAAATCAGTGCTACTTTAATGTGGGAGATATATATGCGGGAATTTTCGTATACGCTTACCGATCCAAACGGCATTCACGCGCGTCCGGCGGGACTTTTCGTCCAAAAAATGCAGGAGTTTAAAAGTGATGTTACCGTTAACCGGGACGACCAAAGTGCCGACGCGAAAAAGCTGCTGGGTCTAATGAAGCTGCGGCTTAAATGCGGCCAAACCTTTACCGTTAAGGCCGAGGGCGAAGACGAAGCGGCGGTGATAGAAGCGGCCCGTGATTTTTTAACGGCAAACCTTTGAGCCGCTTTCAAAATCCCGGAGCGCTTTCTCCACGGCTTTTACGGCTGCTGGAGCTTTTACTGCGTTCCGTCGAGCCGGTAAAGGTTGACGTTTTGGCTTCGGCGCTGGGTACAAGCCGCCGGACTATTTTTCGGGAACTGGAAAACGCCGATTCGGTACTAAGCGTATTCGAGGCCGCGCTAAACTCCGTTCCCGGCAGAGGCATTGCCTTTTCCGGGAGCGGTGATGTCCGCCAAAAACTGCTTGAGAAGCTTTCTGAATACAGGCCGCAGTCCGTTTCCAAAAAGGAACGGCTGCTCCGCCTTTTGATTGAACTTGTCGCCAATTCAGGAAAGATACAGAAACTGTATTACTACTCAAGTTCCCTTGAAGTAAGCGAGTCCACAGTGAGCAACGATCTTGATGAGCTTGAGACATGGCTTACCGGCCGGGACCTTTCCCTTACCCGTAAAAGCGGCCTGGGGGTACAGTGTGACGGAAGCGAAGAAGCGTTACGCGCGGCCCTTGTAAGCCGTTTCATGCTTGACGGAGATTCGGGCGGGAAATCATACACTTCCGCTTTTGGTTTTCCCGGAGAAGACATAGAGACGGGCGTACGGGAAATTTTGCGCAGAAAAAACGGCATTGTCGACTGGATGACCCCGGAATCTTTTTGCCTTATTTCCCTCTACCTTATGGTGATGGTTGTCCGTGTACAAAAGGGAGATATCGTTTCAAACGGACAGGTTTCGGGGGGAGATTTTCAGAATGCCCTTGCCGGAGAACTCGCCTCGGAAGCGGAAAAAGAGTTTTCAATAACGCTGCCGGAAACAGAACGGCAGGCCCTGTCGGGGTGGATTCAGGCATGCAGGTCGAAGCAGGAAAGTCCTCTTGAGCCGGGGCCGGTGGATCGGCGGGACCTTATTCAACATCTTGTGATGCAGATGATAGACCGTTTCGATCCCCTTGTTGCCGTAATTTTAAAAACCAACGAACAATTGACCAGGCTTTTGTCCAGGCATCTGGAGTCGGCGCTGCCCAGGCTGACGGGAGGAATAGAACTTCCCAATCCGCTGGAAACGAAACTGGTAAAACACTACCCCAAGGTATACGAAAAAACCTGCCGGGCGGTAAAGGTTTTGGAAGAACATCTGGGCATTCCGGTTCCGTCACACGAAATTTCATTTATACAGATACATTTTCTGGCGGCCCTTGCCGTTCTGGGAGAACGGAATGTGGGACGGCGTTCCCTTCGGGCGGGCATTGTATGCGTATCCGGCATCGGCATGTCCTATATGCTGGCCTATCAGGTACGCAAGCGTTTTAAGGGAGAACTGGAAGTTGAAGTATCGGCTTATGATGAAAAAGATTCCTGGGCCGGCGCCGATTTTCTTATCTCCACCATACCGTTAACGGAAACCGACAAACCCGTAGTTCGGATACAGACGATCATGGAAGAGGAAGACTACCAAAAAATTCAGGCGGCCATTGACGCGTTTACCTTTACCGAACGGGCGGCGGAAGTTCCGCCCCAATCCGTCTTTTTGGAAAAACGGCTGGATGACCTTATCGGGATTTTCATGCAGTCAAGGCGTCTGCTTGACAGCTTTACCGTTGTACCCATCAACGCCGGCTGTACCTTTGACGAACTTGTCCGTTTCGCCGCCGCCCGCTTTTCGCCTGAAAATCAGGAAGCGGTTTACCGGGCCTTTCTGTCAAGAGAAGCTCTGGACAGCCAGGTTGTCACCGACCTGGGAATAGTTTTGCTGCATACCCGCGCCGCGGAAAATACGGTATTTGCGGTGATTGTTCCTGAGGGAGGCTCGTTTACCGGAGACTATTTGAAGAACATCAAAAGCTGCGTGGTCATGCTGCTGCCCGGAAATGCTCCCGAAGAGATGGCCGGGTTAATGGGAAGAATTTCCACAGCTTTGATTGACATGCCGTTTTTTCTTGAAGCGGTCCAAACAGGAAACCGTGAAACCATGCACGCGATTCTTGAAAGGGAAATTTCAGAAGTCCTGGCCCGGTGCGGCGGGAACCTCTTTCAGCCGGTAGAGAAACCGCCGGGGTTTTGAAACCGGCTATATGAATTATAAGGAAGGGATTATGGCAATACCAATACTCAAGAAAGACAACATTGTTCTTAACCAACCCAAAGCGGAACGCGAAGAAGTGATCCGCCGCTGCGGACGCATGCTGGTGGATTCCGGCTATGTCAACGAACGTTACATCGAAGGGATGATCAAGCGGGACAATTCCTTCAGCACCGGGATAGGAAATTTTATAGCCATTCCCCATGGTGAGGAAGCCTACAAGAAGGATATTATCACTACCGGAATCGTGGCGCTGGCGTACCCCGAAGGCATAGACTGGCACGGGAAGCCGGTACATTTGGTGATTGGCATTGCCGCCAAAGGTGACGAACATCTCGACATCATGGGGAACATCGTAGACAACTTCGAGACCGAAGATGACGTTGTCAAACTTGTCAAAAGCGCCGGCATTGACGAAGTGTACCGGATCCTGAGCGGTGAAGTGGCATGATAATTACCGTAACCCTGAACCCCGTACTGGACAAAACCGCCCGGGTCGATGCGCTGCGCGTCAATGCCCTTAACCGTCTGAGCGGCGTTACCCTGGATGCCGGCGGCAAGGGTGTAAACGTTTCCGCCATGATCCGTTCCCTGGGCGGCGAAAGTATTGCCGTCGGATTTTTGGGCGGTGGTACCGGAGAGGAATTAAGGGCCCTTATCGCCAAAAAGGGGATCAAATCCGATTTTGTGCGTATCGCCGCCGTAACCAGAACCAATTTGAAGGTGGTAACCGATAACGGGGCTTTAACCGAATTCAACGAACCGGGCCCGGAGATACGGGACGGCGAATGGCGTGAACTGGAACAAAAAATTTCAGGCTATGGGGTAAAAGGAAATACCGTGGTACTTGCCGGAAGCCTTCCCCCCGGTCTTGGCAAAGACACCTATAAAAAACTTTCCGTCACGCTGCGCCGGGCGGGAGCGGCGGTATTTCTTGACGCTGACGGTGAGGCGCTGAAACAGGCCCTCCAGTCCGCGCCGGATGGTATTCCCGGCTATATCAAGCCGAACCGCCATGAACTGCTTCAGTATTTCGGCATAACGGATGACAAAGGCGCGTATCCGGAAACAAAGCTGGTGGAACTCTGCCGCACGTTGATCGGCAGGGGCATTAAGCTGGTTGCCCTTTCAATGGGAGAAGCCGGGGCGATCTTTGTAACCGGGGAAGGTGCCTGGCGATCCCCGGCGCTTCCGGTACAGCCGCGCTCAACGGTAGGCGCGGGAGACAGCATGACCGGCGCCCTGGTCTACGGCTTTGAACAGGGTTTGCCGGAGGAACGCTGCTTTGCCCTTGCCATGGCCGCGTCCGCCGGCGCCTGCACCACAGAGGGAACCAATCCGCCTTCCCGCGCGTTGGTAGACGCGCTTTTATCACAAACGCGGATAGAAAAAATAGCGTAATGAAAAAACGTACAACGGAGAGTGTATTATGGGACAGAAAACAAAAGCGGTACGGCTCTACGGGGCCGATGATCTCAGGCTGGAAGAATTTGAGCTTCCCGAAATAAGGGATGATGAAATTCTTGTTCGAGTTGTAAGCGACAGTATCTGTATGTCAACCTACAAGCTCCTGAAGCAGGGCAAGAAACACAAGCGATGCCCCCAAAATGTCGATACCAATCCAATCATCATCGGGCATGAATTTGCCGGGGACATCGTCAAAGTGGGCGCAAAGTGGCGGCACGAATTCAAAGAAGGTGAAAAATTCGCCCAGCAACCCGCCCTCAATTACAAAGGCAGTCTTGCTTCTCCCGGTTATTCCTATGAATTTTTTGGCGGAGATACCACGTACTGTATCCTGCCCCATGAGGTGATGGAATTGGGATGTCTTCTTCACTACGACGGGGATGCGTATTTCTACGCTTCCCTGGCGGAACCGGTAAGCTGCATTATCGGCGGCTATCACATGATGTACCATACCAACAAACAGAATTACAACCACGCCATGGACATTAAACCGAACGGCAATGTATTGATCCTCGGCGGCGCCGGTCCCATGGGACTTGGCGCGGTTGAATATCCGCTTTACGGCGGAAACCGGCCCGGAAAAATCGTTGTTACCGACGTGGATGACGGACGGCTGCGCCGGGCGGAACAGCTTATCAGTCCTGAAACGGCGAAAAAGCGGGGCGTGGAGCTGTACTATGTAAACCCCCGCGACCACGCGGATCAGTACGCCTTCCTGATGAATCTGAGCGGCGGAACGGGTTATGATGATGTGTTCGTCTATGCTCCCATACGGGAACTCGCGGAACTGGGCGACAGGCTTATGGCATTTGACGGCTGTCTTAACTTTTTTGCCGGGCCGGAGGACAAAAATTTTTCCGCCATGATGAATCTGTACAACTGCCATTATACCGCTACCCATATTTTGGGAAGCACCGGCGGCAACACCGACGACCTCAAGGAGGCGCTTAAACTTTCCTCGGAAAAGAAAATTCGCCCGGCTGTCATGGTAACCCACATCTGCGGGCTTGAAGAGGTCGCCGGCGCGGTGGCGAATTTGCCGGGACTGCGTGCGGGTAAAATCGTAACATATACCCACACCGGCCTGCCTCTGACCGCCCTGTCGGACTTTGAAAAACTCGGACGGCGCGATCCCTTTTTCGCGAAACTTCACAAAAGCTGCGAAGCCCATCAGGGGCTCTGGAACGCCGAAGCGGAATCGATTCTTCTTGATCATTTTGGAGCGGCATGATGATCACGTTGCAGGGTAAAGGTGTAAGCGCGGGGATAGCCAAAGGCCGGCTTTTTTTTCTTAAGCGAAAAACGCTGTCGGTAGAAAAACAGCCCGTAGAAGATCCAGGCAAAGAAATAGAGCGGTTTAACGCCGCGCGGCGGACGGCGGCGGATCAGCTTGATGCGTTGTCTGCGGCAATGGTGGACAAAATCGGAAAAGAAAACGCTCTGCTCTTTGAAATTCACCGGATGATACTGGAAGATACCGACTTTTGCGATCCGGTTATCGAGATCATCAACACGGAAAAAGTATGCGCCGAATACGCGGTAAACACCGCGGGTTCCCGTCTTGCCCAGGAATTCGCCGACATAGACGATGACTATATGAAGGCCCGCGCAATCGATATGTACGATGTTTCCAAGCGGGTAATAGAAATACTGTTGGGAGAGGAACAGACCGCCGGCCGGAACGACGAGCCCGTGATCCTTGCCGCCGATGATTTCACTCCCAGCGAGACGGCCCAGCTTGATCGTGATAAGACGCTTGCCCTGGTGTCGTGTCAGGGAGCGGCCAATTCCCACACGGCGATTTTTGCCCGTACCATGGGAATCCCGGCCATTATTTCCTTCGGGGCATTTTTGTCCGGAGACCTTTCGGGAAAGCAGGCGATTCTTGACGGCGAAACAGGAGCGCTGTACATTGATCCGGAATCGAAAATAATACGGGAACTGGAAGAAAAGGCGGAACGGCAGCGGCGGGAAAAAGAAAACCTTGAAAAAATGCGGGGAAAACCAACCCTTACCGGGAACGGCCGTCCGATGAAGCTCTTCGCCAATATCGGTTCGGTGAACGACGCCGATGCCGCCCTTGCCGGAGACGCCGAGGGGGTCGGCCTTTTCCGCAGCGAATTTCTCTATCTTGGCCGGGACAATTATCCTGATGAAGACACCCAATACGAAAGCTATCGGAAGGTGCTTGAAAAAATGAAAGAGCGCCAGGTAGTGATCCGTACCCTGGACATAGGCGCCGACAAACAGGCCGGCTACTTCCATCTGCCCGAAGAAGAAAATCCCGCCATGGGTATGCGGGCGATCAGGATTTGCCTTACCCGTCCCGACCTTTTCAAAACCCAGCTGCGCGCCATCTACCGGGCCTCGGCGCATGGCAACGCGGCGATTATGTTTCCGATGATAAGCTCCCTTGACGAGCTGCGGCGCGCCAAAGAACTGGCGAAAGAGGCGCGGGAAGAACTTGCCGCCAAAAACATTCCCTTCAAAACCGATGTTCCTGTCGGCATCATGATTGAAACTCCGGCGGCGGCGATCATAAGTGACCTTCTGGCAAAGGAGTCGGATTTTTTCAGCATCGGCACGAACGATCTAACCCAGTACACCCTCGCCATAGACCGGCAGAACGATTCCCTCTCTTCGTTCTGCGACACTCACCACGAAGCGATACTGCGCCTTATTCGGCTGAGCTGCGAAAACGCCCACAAAGCGGGTATCTGGTGCGGCATCTGCGGCAGTCTGGGCGCCGACCTTACACTGACAAAAACCTTTGTCGATATGGAACTCGATGAGCTTTCTGTAGAGCCTTCGTATATATTAAAACTCCGCGCGCTTATTGCCGGCTGTTATACGCCATAAGCCGTATATACACGGCTTATGGCGTTACGCCTGACGGCTATACCCCCAGCCTGTTCCTCCGCATAAGGTCCAGAGGGGTCTGTACCGTTGCCGGCTTATAGCCCGGCAGCGGCATCACCCGTTCGTGGATTGCGTCGATGATCCAGCT
>JAIROH010000119.1 GCA_031257595.1 Treponema sp.
GCGGTGTTAAAAAAGATAAAGGACGCCATTGACAAGATTACCCGTTCCACCGACGAAGTGCTGAACAAGTTTGAGGCCATAGACGGCGGAGTAAAGACCGTATCCGAGCAGGCGGAGAACATCCGGAACGCGATGGAAGAGCAGAGCGTGGGGAGCCAGCAGATACTTGAGGTGATAGGGCAGCTTAACGAGATAACCCAGCAGGTAAAGGGAGGTTCGGACGAGATGCTGGAAGGTAGCAGGGAAGTGATCCAGGAAGGGAAGAACCTGGAACTGGTAACCCAGGAGATCACCAACGGGATGAACGAGATGGCGACCGGGGCGGATCAGATCAACTCAGCCGTCAACCAGGTCAACGAGATCAGCGGGCAGAACAAGGACAATATCGACTCGCTGGTTCAGGAGGTTTCCAAATTCAAGGTGGAATGATAAGCTTCTTTCATGAATCTTGATTACCTTATGCCCACCCGTGTTGTCATGGGAAAGGACTGTTTGTTCATAAACCGTTCGCTGCTCGCGGAATTGGGGAAAAAGGCCTTTATTGTTACCGGCAAGAATTCCGCCAGGGCTAACGGCGCCTATGACGACGCGGTCCGGGCGCTGGAAGCCAACGGCCAGGACCATGTTCTTTTTGACAGGGTAATGAGCAACCCCACGGAATGCTGTGTCTACGAAGCGGCCGCCGAATGTAAAAAGGAAGGCTGTGATTTCGTGCTTGCGATAGGCGGAGGTTCCCCGATAGACGCGGCCAAAGCCGCCGCGGTTCTGGCCGTAAACGACATTCCCCGTGAAAAACTTTTCGCCCGCGCGTTTTCAGGCGCCCTGCCGATAGCGGCGGTACCGACCACCGCCGGAACAGGTTCGGAAACAACTCCCTATTCGGTTCTGGTCGACACCGGAAGCCCCGACGAAAGCCGCTTCCCCGACGGCAGACCTGTCGTACCGGGGCCCTCCAAACGTTCTATCGGTTCGCCGCTGCTCTTTCCCCGTTTTGCCTTCCTTGACGCAAGGTATACGTTCAGCCTTGGCAGGAACAATACGGTTAACACAGCCATCGACGCCCTTTCCCACGCCATAGAGGGGTTTTTATGCGTCAGGGCCAACTACCTAAGCGATGTTCTGGCAAGGGAAAGTATCGCGATGATTCTGGATTGTTTTGATTCTTTGATTGCCTTCCCCGCCGATCCGCGATCTCTTTCCGCGGCGGTACGGGAAAAACTGCTGCTGGCTTCTTCGATAGCCGGTATCGTGATTTCCCAGTCCGGTACTTCGGTGGTTCATTCGATGGGTTATATGTTCACCCTTAACTGGGGTACCGATCACGGCAGGGCCAACGGCCTGCTTATGAAAAGTTTTCTTATGTGGTGCCGGGCGCGGGAAAAAAACGATCCGTCTGTTTCGCCGAGGATACCCGCGCTTTGTTCCGCCCTGGGTATAGACATGGAAAGCTTCTGCGGCAAACTGGAAACGCTGCTGGAAAACCGTGAAAAGGCAAGCGGGGCGGAACTGGACACATGGGGCGCCGCGAACATGAAAAACGCCGCGAATACCTACATCAAGCCAAGCCAGGAAGAAATCCGCAGAATGTTCAAAGAGGCCGTCGGGTAGCCTGACGGAGCCCGCATCCGGCGAATTCCGCGTATCTACCGGATACCCCGCAGGAAATGGGCGCTTGGTTCCCAGGCCCGTTCCCCGTAACCGCCGGCCTGGATCCAGGCCGACGGGATGTTCCGGTCAATTACATAGCGGTAGACAAAATTGTCCCTTTCCAGACATTGTTCCAGGCTGAGTTTAAGAGGGGCGCTTGAGGGAAGTCCGTCATGTTCGTAGGGATCGGCGCCGTCAACCACAAGAACAAGATCCGGTTTTTCATTTCCGCTTATGTTCTCAAGTTCGGCGATGCCTTCCGCAAGCCGGGGAACGTATTGGGTCTCCTCTCCCCGGTCAATGCCTATGTCGATGTCGGAAGGGACAAGCGGCGCCCTGCCTTTTTCAGCCTGGGCAAGGCTTTCCCCGTCAAGAGGCCAGCCGCGGGCCATGTGGACCGACAGGGTAAGAACGCAGGGCCCGCCGTTTTCCGCGAGCCGGGACGGAACCGGCAGGGTAAGCTCGCCGCGCTTCCTGGCAAAGCGTACAAGTTCCGCGGTACCGTCTCCCTTGTGGGCGTCAAGGTCTATTACCCAGACAAGGCGGGAACGGCCTTCCGCCTGGACTTTGCGGATTGCCACGGCTATATCGTTTACCAGGCAAAAACCCGAGCCGCCGTCATACCTGGCGTGATGCATGCCCCCGCCCAGGTAGTAACAGAAGCCCGCTCCGGGGGCCAGGGCAAGACGGCAGGCAAGATAGGTTCCGCCAACCTGGGCAAGGATGTTTTGAAACAGGGCCGTCAAAGGTTTCTTCGCCGTTTCCGGCTTGTAGCGGCAGGGTCTTCCCTGGGAATCGATCAGTTCATAGGCCTGAAGCAGGGCTTTCTCAAGGCCGGAAAGCCCAGGAGCCTGTGGGACTTGTGGATTTTTGCGGCTTTTGACCGCAAAAATCTCCGGTTTTCGGGCTCCTTTGGGAGTCTGCAAGGTAGAAAATGCACAAAATTGTGCATTTTCTTTATCATTTGGGCTAAAGCCCCACAGACTCCTAGGAGCCTTTGCCGCGGAACCGGCCGTCCGGTTTTGCGGTGAACGTTCCGGCCCGTTTTCAAAAAGGGACGCTATAAAATCCGCGCGGTGAATCCGCTCCAAATCCTGCCGTGTAACGATGTCTTTTTTTCCCGGATCTTCCAGATAAGACAACGCCGAAGCAAAATCAAAAACCGGGCCGGGGAAGGGCATGTCGGCGCCACGGGTTCCGCTTACAAAATTCTCGTTCAGGTACTCAAGAACCCGTTCCGCCCTGGACGCGGAAATAGGCAGCGCAATGCCGTAATCCGAAAAATTCATGGCAAGAGCGGGATCGTGGAGTATCATACAGGCAGTATAAACAGGAAAACAGCAAAAAAACTACGCCGAAATCGCTATTTTTGCCCCTTCCCTGATATGACGCGCCAGCACTATGTCTTCGGTAAGTATATGGTTTACAAACCATTCCCCAATATACGAGGCAACCCTGTCCTCCAAATTCCCGCCGTTTTCTTTTAACTCCAGGGTAAAATTCCGTATCGTGGTTTTGAATTCATCGTGACGGACACGGTGAGCCGCGTAACCGGGATACCCGTATTGTATCTGTAAAACTTCTTCGTCAAAAAAATGCTTTGCCGTATAGTACCTGAGAAAGGCAAGCCCGGACTCAAACTGCTCCGCCCGCCGCTGCCTGCATGCGGAAAGCAGATCGTTGACAATCGATATAAGCTGCCTGTGCTGTTCGTCAATAAGCGGATTGCCGGTTTTTAGATCTTCCATCGTGAAAAAAGCCATCTGTTTTTCCTTTTTTTTAATAATTTTTCTATATTTATCTATACGTGGGGTTTTCAAAACCAACGAAGATTTTGAAAAACGTCCGCGATATTTCAAGCATAACGGCTTTTCGTTTGCGGATCAAACAAAATGCATGTTTTTTTGCCGCTACAAGTTTGCAGGCGGATTTTTCTTGACGATCGCCGCCTGTTTTGCGTATTTTCAAAAAGGAGAGGTATCGGGCCGCCGCGGCGCCCATTTTACGGATAACAGGAAGTTTTAATGTCGAAACATCACCATGCCGAGCATACAAAAGCGGAAAAAGAGCGGAAAAATCCGGCTTTTCAGGCGGAAGAAACGGCGGAAGGGCCGGAAAGTCTTTCGGAGAAAGCCGCGGAAACCCCTTTGGAAAACGCCGCGGAGGGTGAATTTGCCCCCGAAACGCGGGAAACCGGGCCTGAGAAAGCGGAAACCGAGTCCGCCGGTACCGGAGACCAGGTTCCGGTTCAGATGCAGACTCCGGAAGAGCGGATCGCCTGCCTCGAAGCAAAACTTGCCGAGGCAAACAACCAGTATCTTCGAAAAGCCGCCGAGTTTGAGAATTTCCGCAAGCGGATGAACCAGGAAAAACAGAGCGCGATAGATTTTGCCAATCAAAGCCTGCTTCTCGACCTTATTTCGGTCATAGATGACTTTGAACGGGCGATAAAAGCCGCGGAAACCCAGCGGGAAGCCGCCGGCCAGGATCCAGAACAAATTTCAGCCAGTTTTAACGGCCTTTACGAAGGGATCAGCATGATAGAAAAGCGCCTGGTATCCCAGCTTGAAAACAAGTGGGGGCTCAAACGCTTTGATTCGGCCGGGGAACCTTTTGATCCGAACCGGCACGAGGCCATTATGATGGAAAAATCCGCCGAAATAAACGATCCTGTAGTGGGAGAGGATTTTATCAAAGGATACACCCTCAAGGAACGGGTTGTGCGGGCGGCCAAAGTCAAGGTGCTTATGCCGGAAAACGCGTAGCGTCTGGGGATAAACCTCATCGGCATTTTTTAGTGAAATAATGTTTTTTAAGGGAGATACATCATGGGTAAAATAATTGGAATTGACCTGGGAACGACTAATTCCTGCGTTGCGGTTTTGGAAGGCGGCGAGCCTGTCGTTATCCAGAACGCTGAAGGCGGGCGGACGACTCCGTCCATTGTTGGCTTTACCAGCAAGGGCGAACGTGTTGTCGGACAGCCAGCGAAAAACCAGATGATAACCAATCCTGAAAACACGGTGTATTCGATCAAACGTTTTATGGGCCGCCGTTATTCCGAAGTGTCAAGCGAAATGAAGCTTGTGCCCTACAAGGTTGTCGAACAGGGCGATGACGTGCGGGTGGATATCGACAACAAGCGCTATTCGCCGCAGGAAATATCCGCCTTTGTGCTCCAAAAGATGAAGAAAACCGCCGAAGACTATCTGGGCGAAGCGGTAACCGAAGCGGTTATTACCGTGCCGGCGTATTTTAACGACGCCCAGAGGCAGGCTACCAAAGACGCGGGAAAAATCGCCGGTCTTGAGGTAAAGCGCATCATCAACGAACCCACGGCAGCCTCGCTTGCCTTTGGCTTCAACAAAGAGATGAAGCAGGACAGGATGATTGCCGTCTACGATCTTGGCGGCGGTACGTTTGACATTTCGATCCTTGAGCTTGGCGAAGGGGTCTTTGAGGTAAAATCCACCAACGGGGATACCCATCTTGGCGGCGACGACTTTGACCGGCGCGTCCAGGAATGGCTTATCACCGAATTCAAAAACGATACGGGGATTGATCTTGCCCAGGACCGCATGGCCCTGCAGCGCCTTCGTGAAGCGGCGGAAAAGGCGAAGATAGAGCTTTCCGCGATGCAAACAACGGAAATAAACCTGCCGTTTATTACCGCCGACCAGTCCGGCCCGAAGCATCTGCAAAAAACCCTGAGCAGGGCAAAATTTGAGCAGATGGTGGCGGACCTTCTTGAACGTTCCAAGGAACCCTGCAAAAAAGCCCTTGCCGACGCGGGTCTTACGGCTAACGATATTCACGAAGTCATCCTTGTCGGCGGTTCTACCCGTATTCCCGCGGTTCAGCAGATTGTAAAAGATCTTTTCAAGAAAGAACCCAATAAGGGGGTGAATCCCGACGAAGCCGTCGCGATTGGAGCGGCAATTCAGGGAAGCATACTTTCCGGGGATGTCAAGGATGTGCTGCTGCTTGACGTTACCCCATTGTCACTGGGCATTGAAACCCTGGGCGGCGTTATGACCCGGCTTATCCCGAGGAACACGACAATCCCCACGCGCAAGAGCCAGATCTTCAGTACCGCGGCGGACGGCCAGACGGCGGTGTCGATACAGGTGCTTCAGGGTGAACGGGAAATGGCCAACCAAAACAGGATGCTCGGCCGTTTCGACCTGGTAGGCATTCCGCCCGCGCCCCGCGGAGTTCCCCAGATCGAGGTTACGTTTGACATCGACGCAAACGGCATTGTCCATGTGTCGGCAAAGGATCTGGGTACGGGCAAAGAGCAGAAGATCCGCATCGAAAGCTCTTCGGGCCTTTCCGACTCGGACATCGATCGGATGGTGAAAGAAGCGGAACTTCACGCCGAAGAAGACAAAAAAGAACGGGAAAAGGCCGAAGTCCACAACGACGCGGACAACATGATCTACAGTACCGAAAAAAACCTTAAAGATCTTGGCGACAAGGTGAGCGCCGAAGACAAGTCCAGAATCCAGGAGGCGATTGCGGAACTTAAAAAAGCGCTGGAAAGCGGCGATACGGAGGCGATCAAAACCAAAACCGAAGCCCTTAAACAGGCGTCATATAAAATTGCCGAGGAGATCTACAAACAGCAGGCCGCACAGGCTGGTCCGGGTCCGGGCGGGGCGGGTCCGGACGCTTCTGCCGGGCCTGAAAACACCAAGAGCGCCGAGGATGCGGACTACGAGGTAGTGGACGACAAATAAACTCATTTTTGTTTCGGAGAAATCCGTCCCTGGGCAGTAATTGGACTTGTTCAACAACCTGTTTTACTGAACCCTATCGGGTTCGGGTTGTTGAACAAGTCTCGCAAAATGCTCCGTATTTTGCGGGTTTTATAAGGAATTTGTTCGATAGCTGAAGTTATCGAACAACTCTATTCCCAACAGAGAAATCAAACGGCGGGTTTCTCCATAATTTTTTCCAAAAGGTGATATTGTGGCAAAGCGTGATTATTACGAAGTACTGGGAGTACCGAAAAACGCCTCCAAAGATGACATAAAAAAAGCCTACCGCAAGCTTGCCATTCAGTATCACCCGGATAAAAATCCGGGGAACAAGGCGGCGGAGGATAAATTCAAGGAAGCCACCGAAGCCTACGAAATTCTGGGGGACGATCAGAGAAAAGCCGCTTACGACCAGTTCGGTTTTGCCGGGGTCGAGGGAATGAGCGGCGGCCAGGATTTTTCCCAGACCTTCCGGGGCTTTGAAGACATTTTCGGGGATTTTTCCAGTGTATTCGACACCTTCTTTGGGGGCGGCGGACGGCGTTCCTCAAGCGGGGGTGTCCGCCAGGGGGCAAACCTTCGTTACGACATTGAGATACCGTTTAAGGACGCGGTTTTCGGCACCAAGGTCGAAATCCAGTACACCCGCAACGACTCATGCCCTACCTGCAAGGGTACCGGGGCGGAAGGCGGCTCGGGGAAAAAGGTGTGCCCTGTCTGCCAGGGATCGGGCCAGGTTCGGCACAGCCAGGGTTTCTTTTCGGTGGCTTCTACCTGCCACAACTGTCACGGAGAAGGCTACATTATCGAAAAACCCTGCCACGACTGCGGCGGCAGCGGCACCCAGCGTAAACGCCAGAAAATAATGGTGACGATTCCCGCGGGCGTGGAAAACGGCAAGCGGGTGGTGATTCCCCGGCAGGGCGACGCGGGTCCCGGCGGCCCCGGAGACCTCTATGTTTTTCTCCGCATCAAGCCCCACGAATTTTTTGAGCGCCAGGATTTAGACCTGTACTGCGCCGTGCCCATTTCGATAACCCAGGCCGCTCTGGGCGCGGAAATTCACGTAAGTACCCTGGACGGTAAAACCCTTAAAGTTAAAATTCCGCCGGGAACCCCCAACGGTAAACTCCTCCGCATCCGTGACGAAGGCGTACCGTCCGGAGGCCGCCGCGGCTCTTTCTGGATCAAGCTGATGGTACAGATCCCCGTGAAACTTTCACGCCGGGGCAGGGAACTTCTGGAAGAACTTGCCAAAACCGAAGGGGAAAACGACTCTCCCAAACCCATACCGCTTTCGGAAATGTCCGAGCAGTAACCGCGCCGGACGCCTTTTACGTACTATAGGACGGCAGCAAACCCCCGCTCGAGATATCTCGGACACCCAGCGCCCGTACCCGAAACAGGCGCACAAAAACAAAAGCGGCGGGGCCTGCCCATGGAACCGGCACGAACGGGGTTCGTACCGTTCCAGGGGCACCCGCCTTCGCCGTTTCTCTGTGTGCGCCTGTTATATCCTCCGGGCGCTGAGTGCCATACCACTCAAAGGAATTGCTGCCGTCCTCTGTCAAACAAAGGCGTCCGGCAGGTAATAGACCAGAGTCTGGAAAAATGGTGCCAGGCACTGACAAACACAGATTTCAACAAGACCGTATTCAACAGATAAAAGTTTACTCTTGTAGTTTTGGCTAAATCAAAGAGCAAATAGCGTCAAAACCCACATCGCCTGAGATTTTGCAGGCACACCAGCGAAATAGTGTCGTGGGGTGACGGCGCAATGTGCTTTTAGCACATTGCAGCGGAGTTTTGCCCCTGGCAAAACTCCTCCATACATTACCTGGAGTTTCCGCTTTGCGGAAACTCCGCCGCAATCCGGCGCAGCCGGATTGCGCAACGGCCCGGACTTGTTCCGGGACGGGTTTTTGCGGGCAGGACCCCCAACTTTTTTGTGTGCCTGCCCCACTAAGCAGCGATGTGGGTTTTGTTACCATTAGACAATTTGATTTTGCCAAAACACTAGAACACCAGGTGGGTCACGTTTTGATCAAGCAGTACCGCAAATCCCAGCACAGCCGTATACACGCCGAAGCCGACAAGGGAACGCTCCCGTATTATTTTCAGCATCAGCATAACGGAACCGAAACCGACAACGGCGGCGGTAAAGGTTCCTGCCGCCAGGGCGGGAATGCTTAC